>DAOQID010000017.1:0-27225 GCA_035339375.1 Anaerolineales bacterium
ATTCAGGAAGAGGTGTATTTTTTTAATTGCTTCTCTGACTAAATTTCCCCGGCGGCTGCCACACCGGAAAGATAAGCTCCATGCACTGTGCTGGGGTGTTCACGCCAGGTGGCCTCACCCGCAAAGAACAAAACATCTTCCACAGGTTCGAAAAGCGCATCGTAATCGTCGCCGCTCGCAAAGGGCGGAATGTGCGAATATGCGCCGAAAGCAAACGGGTCTTTACCCCAACGCGTCACAAGCATTCCTTCAGGCTCGGGAATATCGTCACCGAACATCATCCGCAGCGTCTTCATTGCACCTTCGCGGATTTCGTCATCTGAAAGGTCTTCGAGGTCAAAACCTTTATCGCCGCCATGGAACGCCATCAACACCGCCTCGCCCGTGAAAGGCGCAAAACTCAACCAATCACACCACTCACCGAGCGTTTCGCCCATGTAATTGATGGTCTCAATACTTTCATCCCAAAACGCTTCAGGGAATTTCAAATAAACCTTATTGAGGACTCCCATTGCCAAACGCCCAATTGCAGTTTGTTTCGACTCGGGAAGCGGCGGATCAAACTTAACCGAAGCCTGCTTCAACACCCCAAGCGGAAACGTCACGACGGCCTTATCTGCCACAAAGCTCCCGCCCGAAGTTTCCACCTCCACCCCATCAGCCCCATAGCGGACGGTGTTCACCACCATCCCCAAACGAATATCCAAACCTTTTGCAAGCCCGTCTGTGATCTGGTTATACCCGCCAGGGAAAATGACTTCCTCCCCGTCAAATTCTTCATCCTGATCCCATTCCCAAAGCGACAGGTCTTTCATGTCTGCGCCGTATTCCAATGCCGTGCCAAGGTAGGCATAATAATTCAGCCGCCGCAAATCAGCTTCAGATAAATCCCTGCTGGCAATGACCTCGTCAAAAGCCTCTTGTAAAGGCATATCCTCATCTGTATCTTCCTGCATCGCTGCGACCTCTTCGTAAATATCCTCGAACAACGCTTCCATGCGCGCGAATTCATCGTCGGGCAATTCACTCCCATCAGAAGCAAAAGCAATGCCATTTTCGTCGTCTGTTGGTGCGGTCGCCACGCCGAATTGCTTCGCCAGTTTCGCAATGGGATTCCCGTTCACACCATGGATCCACGACGCGCCAAGATCGAGCGGCAAACCAAGCGATGTGTCCGTCCACATGCGCCCGCCTACGCGATTCCGCGCCTCAAGGACAATGACACTCATTCCCCTATCGGCCAATGTACGGGCAGCGGCAAGGCCTGCAATACCCGCCCCCAACACCAGCACATCGGCGCTGGTGGAAGTTGAAGTATCCTGGTTTGGCATGGGTTCTGATGTCTCCTCTTCTTCTGGCTGTGGAGTGACAACTCCACAGGAAAGGGCCAGCGCAGATGCTGTCCCAATGGATAAGGCTTTCAAAAAATCTCTGCGGGTGATCCTGTTTTTCATGATTTCTCCAATTGTAATTTCTGTAGCGATCGAATCATAAATCCACATTGCGCGACTTGCGATAATGAACAAATAACGCGATCATTGCGCCAAGGTTATCGAACACCAGCACATCTGTCCACGCGGCATGGCGCCCGGGCACAAAGGATTGGTGGAATTCGTCGGTGGCTGAATATAACAGGGCGAGTAACCAGGCCAAAGCGTAGTTACGACGCGGAAGCGCATCCAGATAGGCAAGCGCCAACAGACCGTATCCGACCGCATGGGCGCCTTTTTTGATGAAGTAATCCCATCCGCCATAGTTGGGCAGTTCTTTGCTGGTGCGGGAAGAGAAGGCAAAGATGGCCAGCATCATCAGGAGCGCGGGAAGCCATCGGGGTACAATTGGCAGCAGTTTTTTCATGTTGAGGCAAAATTGATCAAAAAAGATGAAATCATTTTGAGGAATGACAGGGAGTGGCTGCATTTTTCAAAACCACATCGTGTGATAAGCACAGAAAATATTCACAACGCAGGCGAGACTTTACTGGAGATCGAGAGACTTGTCAACGAGAATCACTGGTACGCGGCTGGGTTTGTCAGTTACGAAGCCGCCCCTGCGTTTGACAGTGCACTGCGTGTCATTGAATCAGATGAGTTTCCTTTGCTCTGGTTCGGGTTGTATGATCCGCCTCAGTCTGTGCAACTGCCAACCACTGTAAAAGATTTCTCAAACCTGCATTGGGAACCCACCACAGAACGCAGTGTATATAATGCCGCCATCACAAAAGTAAAAGAACAAATCGCATCGGGCAAGACCTATCAAGTCAATTACACCATGCGTCTGCAAACCGAATTTACCGAAGACCCATGGGAATTCTTTCTTTTCATGGCCCAAACCCAGAATAAATACGCCGCCTATATTGATACAGGCAGGCATGTGATTTGTTCAGCTTCTCCAGAATTGTTCTTTGAACTGGACGGTGAAATGCTCACAGGCCGCCCCATGAAAGGAACGGTCAAACGCGGACGCACCACCAAGGAAGATGGCGAGCTTGCAAACTGGCTGCACCATTCTGTGAAGAACCGTGCTGAAAATGTGATGATCGTGGATATGATCCGCAATGATTTTGGGCACATCGCTGAAATCGGCAGTGTGCACGTCCCTCAGTTGTTCACTGTGGAAACCTATCCCACACTTCTGCAAATGACCTCCACCGTCAAGGCAAAAACAAAAGCGCCGCTGGCTGAAATTTTCAATGCGCTTTTTCCGTGTGCATCCATTACTGGCGCGCCCAAAGTCAGCACCATGAACATCATCGCAGAGTTGGAAACCACACCGCGAAAAATTTACACGGGCAGCATTGGCACCATTGCCCCGAACCGCAAAGCCCGCTTCAATGTAGCCATCCGTACAGCATTGATAGACAGAAAAAACAACAAGGCAGAATATGGCGTAGGTGGAGGAATCGTCTGGGATTCGACCAGCACCGATGAATATAGCGAGGCACTACTCAAAGCCCGTGTATTAAACCAGCGTCCGCAAGGCTTTTCCCTGCTTGAAACCCTGCTTTGGCAGCCAGAAAGCGGTTATTTTTTGTTCGAAAAACATCTTGAGCGCATGGCCGATTCAGCCGCTTACTTCGGTTTTGAGTTTTCCCCGGAGACACTGCACACCCACCTTGCAGCACTGGCAGAGAATTTCACTTCTCCAAAACGTGTGCGGGTTTTAGCAGACCGATTCGGCAGCCTTACCTCAGAAGCAAAGGACTTCCATCCGCAAGAAAAGCCGTTCAAAATCACCCTGGCTCAAAAACCGATCGATTCGCAAAATGTCTTTCTCTTTCACAAAACCACAAAACGAGACATGTATCCCACCCCAGCCTACGATGACATTCTGCTTTTCAACGAAAAAGAGGAATTGACCGAATTCACCATCGGCAATCTTGTGATTGAGACGGACGAAGGGAAATTTACCCCACCGATCTCCTGTGGGCTGTTGGGGGGTACATTCCGCGCTCATTTGCTTGAAACAGGGCAAATCAGCGAACGGGTGATTCAAAAGGATGAACTTGCAAACTGCAAAGCAATATTCCTGGTCAACTCTGTCCGTGGCTGGGTTAAGGTTGAACCAGACTTCTAACCACTTAACGGAATATGCCAAAATTAAACAAAAATGCGGCATCTTTTTCAAGATGCCGCATTTTTCAAATATCCTATTGCTGATAGGCAACCGTAACAGAAGTGGATCCATCGCCCACAGGTGCGCCGCCGATCACAATGGTCTTGCCGTTGTTCACGAAGAACATCGCAATCATACCGCTAAAGTTTGTCGTCATGCTGGTGTCTTCAGTGTAGCCCTGCTTGCCCAATTCATCACGATAAAACTTCATCACATCATCACCGCTCATATTGGTCTGGTACGTCACAGACTGGGGGGTGCTGATGACGTTGAAAGCGTCGCTGGTCACAGGGAAGGGTGATTCGCCGCCTACGGTGATATCGCCGCCATCCTGTTCAACAGAAGGGACTTCCACATCATCCCCGTCCGTCTGTTGCGGAACATCGGGGGCTTCAAAGCCATTGTCGCCGCCACCCATGATGGTCTGGCAGGCCAGTGAAGCTAAAACAAGAGCCACAATCGCAAGCAAAATACTATATTTTTTCATTCTCGTCTCCTTGAGTTAAGTTTCAGTCATTATACATACCCCATCAGGAATGTTAATCCCCTTAAAGTATAATTTATCGCATCATGAACAGACTTTCGCAAGCCACCTCGCCTTATTTGCTTCAACATGCCCATAATCCTGTGGACTGGTACCCATGGGGGAGCGAAGCCATTGAAAAAGCAAAAGCCGAAGACAAGCCCATTTTTCTCAGCATTGGCTATGCCGCCTGCCATTGGTGCCACGTCCTCGCGCATGAATCTTTTGAAGACCCCGAAACCGCGGCCTTCATGAACGAACATTTTATTAATATCAAAGTAGATCGCGAAGAACGCCCCGATCTGGATGGCATTTACATGCAGGCTGTCGTAGCCATGACAGGCTCAGGCGGCTGGCCCATGTCGGTCTTTCTTTCGCACGATCTCAAGCCTTTTTATGCAGGCACCTACTTCCCTCCCGTACGCCGCTTCAACCTGCCCGCCTTCATGGATGTTCTCACAGGCCTTGCAAACGCCTGGAAAAACGACCGCGCCGAGATCGAAAAGGTCGGCGAACAAGTTAATGGGCACTTGCAATACCAAAACCAAAGCAAAAATACAGAAGCGATCACACAGGAACACCTTGAACCCATCGCCAAGGCTTTGCAAGGTGCCTATTATTGGGGATACGGAGGTTGGGGCGACGCGCCAAAATTCCCTCAGCCCATGGCGCTCGAATTCCTTTTGCATCATTCCATTGCGAACAAAAAGGATGAATACCTCAAACTCATTGACCATTGTCTACGCATCATGGCTCGCGGCGGCATGTACGATGTGGTCGGTGGCGGCTTTTCACGCTATAGCACCGATAACTTCTGGCGGGTGCCTCATTTCGAAAAAATGCTTTACGATAACGCCCTGCTCGCCCGCGCATATCTGCATGCATGGCAGGTAACAAAAGAGCCTTTCTTCAAACAGATCGTTGAAGAAACCCTCGGGTTTGTCGCTCGCGAACTCACCCACGAACAAGGCGGCTTCTACTCCTCGCTCGATGCCGACTCGGAAGGCGAGGAGGGCAGGTTCTATGTCTGGACTCTCGATGAGATCCGCGCTGTTCTGAAAGATGATTCAGAGTTTTTCGAAGCGGCATATGGGATTAGTCCACAGGGAAACTGGGAGGGCAAAACCGTTCTGCAACGCGCATTAGATGACACAACACTCGCCGCCCGCTTCAAACTGGACCCTGAAACTGTTCCCGCCAAATTGGCAGAATCTCACTCCAGGCTTTTATCAGCCCGTGCCTCGCGCATCCGCCCCGGTACCGATGACAAAGTCCTCACTGCATGGAATGGTCTGATGCTGGCGGCTTTCGCCGAATCGGCCCGAGTCCTCGCAGGATCCTCCCCGCATTCCCACACACATCTCGATCTGGCTACACGCAGCGCGGAGTTTTTAGTCAATAACTTGCGTGTCAATGGGAAGCTGCACCGTTCCTGGCGCAACGGACAAGTAACCGAAGAGGTTTTCCTCGAAGATTACGCCGCTCTAATTTTGGGGCTGCTTGAGCTATACCAAACCGATTTCAACAACAAATGGTTTACCATCGCCCATGAATTAACCGATGAAATGATCGAAAAGTTCAGCAACCCAGATGGCGGATTCTTCGATACACCGCACACAGGCGAAACCTTGTTATTCCGCCCCAAAGACATCAGTGATAATGCCACCCCGTCTGGCAATGCATTGGCTTGTGAAGCCTTGCTGAAGATGGCCGCTTATACAGATCAGGGAAGCTATCGCAGCCTTGCCGAGCAATCGCTTGCTTTGATCGGAGAATCCATTTTGCGATATCCGCTTGGCTTTGCTCGTTGGCTGTCAGCGGCGGAGAATGCTTTGGGTACGATGAAACAGATTGCGGTGTTGGGCGAAGCGGGGGAGGAAAATTTCGAGCGGTTGCTCAAGGTCATTCGAGCAGAATACAGGCCCGGCGTGGTGGTGGCCGCATCCTCCCATCCCCCATCACAGCATGCACCTGCCCTGTTGGAAAACCGACCTCTGCTGAACGGCAAAGCCACCGTTTATGTTTGCGAAGGCTTTGTATGCAAACAACCAACAAATGAAATTGAAGTACTGATCGCTCAACTTAAAGCATGATTGAAAGCCATGCTTTTTTGAACGCACACAAATAAAAACGGACGGTACGCATGGAAATGTTTTATGAAAACCTGATCAAAATTTTGCTGGCGGTTGTAGTTGGCGGTGTGATCGGTGCAGAGCGTGAGTATCAAGACAAAGCGGCTGGTTTTCGCACCATTATTCTGATCACACTCGGGTCGGCTTTGTTCACGATCTTCTCGGTAACCATGGACCCAGGCTTCACGCGCTCACGCGTTGCGGCTAACATCGTTACAGGCATTGGCTTCCTTGGAGCAGGTGCGATCGTACGTGAAGGCGGCAAGATCGGCGGGCTGACCACCGCCGCCACCATCTGGCTTTCGGCTGCATTGGGCATGGGAATCGGCGCAGGTGATGTGTACATCTCACTTACGGCCACCGTCATCACCTTGCTGGTGCTGCTGGTATTTCCGCGTATTGAAGCCCGTATTGACCGTGTCCGTGAGGCACGTTCGTATCGAATCGTGATCGGCGCATCGGGCTTCCAAAAAATAGACAAAGTGGAAAAGACTCTAAAGGAATGTTCCTTGCGTGTGCTTGAACACCATCAGTCCAAATCGGAAAGCGAAATCATCAGCGTGTGGAAAACGATCGGCTCTCCGAGCAATCAGGAAAAGTTTGTGCAGTTAATGCTAAAAGATAAGGACATCAGGGAATTGGACTATTGATCTTAGGTGATAAAACCGCCCACAACATCAGTTAAAGAATAAAGGCTCCTGACCTAGGAGCCTTTATTTGTGGTTACTTGTTTTCTTCCTTCTTTTCAGCCGTATCAGCAGCCTGTTCTTCGCCGGGGTTCAACCCTTCACGAAAAGACTTGATGCTGCGCCCAAGTTCCCCTGCCACTTTGCCAATGCGACCTGGCCCAAACAGCAGAACAATGATAATGAGGATGATGATCCACTCTGCACCACGTGGTAGTCCTAGCATAAAACACTCCTTTTTTGATTTTCAACCTTATCGTACCACAGTTGAATGAAAAAACAATTAAAGGGATTTACGCGAGAAGAAACCTTCAATATAACGCCAGACGCGGCGCAAAAGCGAGCGCAGGCGGGCAAAGTAGCGATATTGTTCGGGGTGAACATTTTTCTTTGCGGGTATGGGGCCTGTCCATTGAATGACCATGGCACCCCAGGTTAAGCCTCCGCCAAACCCGACAAACACGGCTTTGTCACCACTCTTCAGTCGTCCATTTTGAATGGCTTCCACTGTGGCAATCGGAATGGAAGCGGTGGAGGTATTTCCGTACCGATCTACATTAATGACGAATTTATCCAGTGGCATTTTGAGGTATTTGGCCGCAGTTTCAATAATGCGATAATTGGCCTGGTGCGGAATAATGCAATGGATATCGTCTGTGGTCATTTTCAATTGTTCGAGAGATTCCATCACAGCGCGGCCCATCACGCGGGTGGCAAAGCGGAACACTTCCTTGCCATCCATGTGGACGAAGTGTTTGCCTTCATGAATGGTTAATTCAGAGGCAGGGAAATGCGAACCGCCGCCGGGCAGGGTCAATGTATCTGCACCGGAACCATCTGAGTGCATCACCGCAGAGAGCACGCCCCCGGGCACATCACTGGCCTGCAAAACAAAGGCACCTGCACCGTCACCAAACAAAATACAGGTACCCCGGTCTTTCCAGTTTACGAACCGCGAAAGCACTTCTGTCCCAACCACAAGGGCGTTCTTGATCGATCCACTGCGAATCGCCTGGGCCGCCATATTGACCGCAAAAATAAAGCCTGTGCAGGCAGCCTGCAGGTCAAATGCACCCGCCTTGGTTGCACCGATCTGGTCTTGAATGATGCAGGCCGTGGCAGGGAAAATATACTCAGGCGAAGAAGAGGTGCAAATGATCAGATCTAACTCGGTGGGAGCAAGGTTTGCTACCTGTAAAGCCTTGACCGCCGCCTCCACACCCATTGTGGATGGAAATTCATGCTCACGGGCAATGCGGCGCTCACGAATCCCTGTACGCTCACGAATCCACTGATCGTTGGTATCGACCATTTTGGAAATATCATCATTGGTGAGGACAGGTTCGGGAACATACATGCCCCAACCTGTAACATGCGCGAATGGCATTCTTTCTCCTTTACTTGTTGAAGCGGCTTAGAATAAGGGTTGCATTATGCCCGCCAAATCCAAATGAGTTGGACATGACGTGGTTCGGCTCGGCTTTGCGAGGTTGATTGGGAACATAATCAAGATCGCACACAGGGTCGGGGGTTTCATAGTTCATGGTGGGAGGCAGGATATTTTCCATAATTGCCATGGCACAGAAAACAGCCTCTACAGCCCCGGAAGCCCCGAGCAGGTGCCCGGTCATGGATTTGGTGGATGAAACGGGAATCTTGTAGGCGCGTTCACCGAAAACGGTCTTGATCGCACTGGTTTCAGATTTGTCGTTCAAATATGTGGAGGTGCCATGGGCGTTGATGTAATCGATCTCCTCCAGCTTCAGACCGGCATCTTCCATGGCAAGGCTCATTGAACCAACTGCCCCGGCGCCATCTTCAGCAGGAGCGGAAATATGATGAGCATCATCGGTGGTTCCATATCCGCTGAACTCACACAAAATGTTTGCGCCACGCGCCTGGGCAAATTCCAGTGATTCAAGGATGAGGACACCCGCCCCCTCACCCATCATAAAACCATCCCGGTCCTTGTCGAAAGGACGGGAAGCCCGCTGGGGCTCATCGTTTCGTGTGGAAAGAGCGGTCATTGAATTCATGCCTGCCATGGCAATGGCATTGATGGCAGCTTCAGAAGCACCAGCGATCATGACATCCGCCGCGCCGCGCCGAATCATTTCGGCGGCTTCACCAAGAGCGTTCGTGCCAGAGGCACAGGCGGTCGCCAAAGACATATTCGGTCCACGCACGCCGAGACGGATGGCAATATTCCCAGCCGCACCATCTGAGATCATCATTGGGATCAGGAACGGGCTGACACGTTCGGGGCCGCGTTCGCGCATGATGTCATATTGTTCCAGAAGGGAACTGATACCGCCGATGCCTGTTCCGATCAAAATGCCAATACGGTCGCGGTTCGATTCGTCCACTTTCAGGCCTGATTGCGCCATCGCTTCCAATGTGGCGGCTGTGGCAAATTGTGTGAAGCGGTCCATTTTGCGTGCGTCGCGCGTTCCAAACAACGCAGCCGCATCAAAACCCTTTACTTCTGCTGCAAACTTTGTCTTATGCGCACTCGCATCAAAGGTTGTAATGGGAGCCGCACCGGATTTTCCCTCCAGCAGCGCCTGCCATGTATCTTTTGTGGTATTTCCTACCGGACTGACACAACCCAGCCCGGTGACAACAACGCGTTTTCTCATTCTAGTTCTCCTTGAATTCAAGCAGCAATTTTATAAAGTTTAATCAAAAGACGAGGACAAGTTCCACACTTATCCTCGTCTTCATATAACACTATGGCGGGGTGGAAGACACGCCGAAACATTAGAGTTTCTTCAGCGTTGTCCATATTTGCTGTAGATGCATCCGATCATGATCGGCCATAAAACTGACAACTTCGAGAAAATCGGTGGGGCCGAAAATGGCATGGCGAGCCCTGCGGCCCCATGCCTCGGCAGAAACCTCGGAGAGCATGGCCAATGTTTCGCGCCGCGCATCGTTGAATTCCTTTAGGGCCTGAGGGCCGTTTTCATGCAAATAATCACGCTGGCTGGCCCACACACCCGTATCCGGGCGCGGGATAAAAGGTTCGCTCTGTTCAGCAAACAACCTGATCTGCATCTGGTGAATTTCGCGCTCTGTATCACGCATATGGCAGATAATTTCGATCATCGCCCAATCTTCATCTGAATGTTCGCGAGGCCAGGTGGTTTCATCCAAACCACTTAGCAGGCTGTTCATGGCGGCAGGGGTTGCAGAGAGAATTCCAAGGACGGCATCCTTCGATTTGAAAGATGGGATCAGGGCCGAAAGGTCAGTGGACTCAAGCCAACGGCGCAGATCAACTAAATTGCCGCGCAGCCCCGCTTCAGGTCCAGACTGGGAAGCGGGTTCATTTTCCACGAAAAATGCAGCCAGCCCAAGCATTTTCGAAGGCTTGATATCGCGTTCAATATCGTTCCCCACCATCAACACAGGAACTTCCGGCCAGCCCATACGCCCAAGAATTTCAGCATAATAGGCGGGATGCGTTTTCGAAAAATGAAAATGTTCAAAGGATGAAACGATCTCAAATTGCTCAGGCTCAAACCCAGCCCAACGCAATCGTGAATGAGTGGCTTTGAGAGGAAACAGCGGATCGGTGGCAATGGCGATGCGGTACCCTTTTGAAAGCGCCCATTGTACGAACTCAAGAGCTTCCGGCCTTTGCGAGGTTACGTTCCCCAGCAATGGAAAGACATGGTCGTAAAAATTTTCAAGAGGCGGGCGGAGCGTTTCGGGAGAAGCATCCATGCGTGGATAAAATTCTGCGTTGAAAACCTGTTCCAGGGTACGGGAAAAATCGTCACTCACATTCATGGCATTGGTGCCAGCCATCAGGGCAGGCAGCATGGCCGTTGGGGTTACATACGTGCTCAGTTCCTTTGCAAGGGCTTGAAAATATGCCGGTACAAAGGCTTCCATATTGGTGTTGAGCAGAGTGTCGTCGAGATCGAGCAGGAGGATTGGCTTTGTCATATTCTTGGACTCCCCCGCGGAGTCAGATGCTCATTCTTTTATTTCAAATTTAAAGGGCAGATCGTGGCATTTTCCACAGCCGATTTGCGGCTCGGAAACATTTTGATTTGATTTTTCACAAAATGCGCTCACCTGCACCCGCCGCTGGAACATGGCGAGGATGGGACGTTCCACTGTGACTTTCAATTGCATGTGCTGGCATGAGTTTGCGCGGGCAATTTCAGGCACAGGGCAGGTTTTGCACAGGTCACGCGTCCAAGCCTGACCGTGCAGTTTGAGCAGCCGACATTCTTCATCGTTTCGGCCACGAAAGTAATTGCCATAAAAATGTGGGCATTCACGCCCTGCGGGAGTTTTCATTTTATATAAAAAAACGGAGCGCAAGTTTCAGTCTGTGCTGTGCCTGGGACCAAATCCGCGCTCCTGTGATTTGCAATGGGTATCAGTGTGGGGTTCAGGGCAAGCCTGAGGCAGGTTTACACGCGGGTGACGTAATCACCAGTGCGGGTATCTACGCGGATGACATCACCGACAACGACGAAGTTGGGGCATTGTACGACCACACCAGTTTCGGTAATGACTTTTTTGGTGACGCCGGTGGCGGTATCGCCGCGGATGGCCATCTCAGCTTCGACGACTTTCAGGTCGACCGAGGTGGGCAGTTCCACATCAATGGCTTCACCTTTGTAGAAGGTGAGCTTGACTTCCATGCCTTCGGTAAGGAATTTGGCGCTATCGCCGAGGGATTCCTTCTTGATTCCGGGCTGTTCGAAGGTGGCATTATCCATAAAGTAGTAGAGATCGCCATCGTTGTATAAATAGGATACGTTGGCAAAATCGAGGGACACATCCTGCACCGATTGCCCGGAGTTGAATGTGCGCTCAATGTTGGCACCAGTAAGCAAATTGCGGGCCTTCACTTTGATGTTGGCATTGCCGCGGCCAGTTTTGTTGTGGCTGTAATCCAACACTTTGAGGAGGTTGCCGTCCAATTCGAATGTGACGCCCTTGCGAAGTTCATTTACATCTATCATGCTTGCACTTTCCTTGATTAATTGATTTTGTTTTTTTATACGAGAGCGGGCAGATTATACCAATGAGTTGTAAATCGTGGCTAGGTTGGTCTGTAGGAGCGGGTGCGCTCCACTAATGGGAGGCTTCTGAAGCAGGGTCATTGCTGAGGAGCTGCACGGCATGGGGAAGAACAGGCAGGATGGCCTGCAAATTTTCCACAGCGCCTTTGGGGCTGCCAGGCAGGTTGACAATGAGGGTCCGTCCACGGATGCCTGCTACAGCGCGGGAAAGCATGGCATGGGCGGTCTTTTTCAGGCTATCGGCCCGCATGGCTTCGGCCAACCCCGGTGCCTCACGCTGGATAATGGCGCGGGTGGCTTCCGGGGTGACATCGCGCGGGGCAAAGCCTGTGCCGCCAGTGGTGAGGATTATGTCGAAACGTCCGCTGTCAGCCCAGGTGACCAGGGCGGTACGGATGGCGGGTTCGTCGTCGGGGAAGATGGCTTGTTCGACGACCGACCAGCCTTGAGCGTGGACAAGATCCGCAAGGGCGGGTCCGGAGGCGTCTTCGCGCTCTCCACGTGCAGAACGGTCGGAGAGTGTCATGATTCCAATTCGAATCGCCATATTTGCTTTCCACCGTAAAGGTTAGGCGGCTTGCAAAACCTGCTTGAGAATTGTGATAAGGTCATCAGGCATGTAGGGTTTCATAAGGAAACCATTTGCGCCACGGCGGGCACATTCTTCGCGGACATCGGAACCTGACGACATCACGACACGTGTGGTGGCTGTCTCTGTCGCTTCCCGGATATCGGAGAGGATATCCAGCCCGCTTTGGCCGAAGAGATGCACATCGAGCAAAACGATATCAGGCTTTTCGTTTCGCACAGCTAAAGGCACATCGGCATCTGGCTGCAAAGCAAGCACTTCAAAGCCTTCCATTTTGAGCAGGGTTTTCAAAAGGGATACCATGGTGATGTCATCTTCGGCGATTAGTACTTTTACTTTTGCCATTTTTCTTTACTTTCGTGGGTTGGGATTTTTTTCTGCGCGGCTTACCGGCCTTCTTTTCCTCGGGCTTGTTCTTTTCCAATGCGGCATTGATCACATCTTCGACTGACTCGGCAAAAATAAATTTCATGGATTGCCTGATCTCGTCAGGGACATCGTCAATATCGGTTTCGTTGCGTTTTGGAAGGATCACGGTAGTCAGACCGTTGCGGTGCGCCGCCAATACTTTTTCCTTGACGCCGCCAATGGCTAAAACCTGACCTCGCAATGTGATCTCTCCGGTCATGCCTATCTGTGGCTTGACCTTGCGACCAGAGATCAGCGACACCAAAGATGTAGCCATCGCCACTCCTGCTGATGGGCCGTCTTTGGGTTGTGCGCCTGCGGGGATGTGCATGTGCAGGTCATATTTGTTGAAGAATTCTTCGGGCACGTTTAGAGAAGCAGCCCGTGAGCGGACATATGAGAGTGCAGCCCGGGCAGATTCCTGCATGACGTTGCCAATGGAACCTGTTACCTGAAAGCCGCGTCCACCGGGCATGGCAGTTGTTTCGATAAATAAGATATCGCCGCCAAAAGAGGTCCATGCCAGGCCGGGAACCACCCCAGGGATGGAGGTGCGTTTATTGAGTTCCTCGGTACCTAAAAAGATGGGATGGTCGAGGTATTCTTCCACCAGCTCGGGCGTAATCTCAAATTTTTCACCTTTGTGTTCGGCGATCTTTGTGCCCACTTTGCGGCAGACTGCGCCAATCTTGCGTTCAAGATTGCGTACACCAGCTTCACGTGTGTACTGACGAACAATCATACGCAGGGCATCATCGGTGAAAGAGATCTCTTCTGCGCGCAGGCTGTTTTCACGAATCTGGCGCGGAATCAAATAACCGCGTGCGATGGACATCTTTTCGTTTTCGGTATAACCCGAAAGGAAGATGATTTCCATGCGGTCACGCAGGGGGCCAGGAATGGTTTCAAGCGTGTTGGCTGTTGTGATAAAGAAAACCTGCGATAGGTCAAAAGATACTTCGAGGTAGTTATCACGAAATTCACTGTTTTGTTCCGGGTCAAGCACTTCCAGGAGGGCCGATGCGGGGTCACCGTGAAAATCGTAGGTGAGTTTATCCACTTCATCAAGCATGAAGACAGGATTTTTCGAATCAACGCGGCGGAGAGATTGAAGGATGCGCCCGGGCATTGCGCCGATGTAAGTGCGGCGATGTCCGCGGATTTCGGCTTCATCACGCACTCCGCCCAGGGACGCACGGATGAATTTGCGTTCCATTGCACGGGCGATGGATTGCCCAAGCGATGTTTTCCCCACGCCAGGCGGGCCTACAAAGCAAAGGATCACGCCTTCGCGTTCGCGGCGAATAAGGTCGTCTGAAGGGGCTTTCTCATCGTCCTTGCGGTCAATGCGCAATTTGCGAATGGCAAGAAATTCGAGAATGCGGTCTTTCACATCTTCGAGGCCGAAATGGTCTTTGTTGAGGATCTCACGGGCGTGCGCAATTTCGAGGTTATCCTGCGTGGATTTTGACCACGGAAGCGAAACGAGCCAGTCGAGATAGGTGCGGATGACACCATACTCTGCGGCAGCCGTGGGAAGACGGGAAAGGCGATCCAACTCCTGTTTGGCCTGTTTATGGGCCTCCTCAGGCATGTTCGCCTCTTCGATCTTTTTGCGGAATTCATCTGCTTCGACAGATTGCTCATCGCGGTCGCCCAGTTCGCGTTGAATGGCTTTCATTTGTTCGCGCAAAAAATATTCGCGCTGAACTTTTTCGATCTCACCGCGTGCTTCGTTCTGGATCTTCTGCCCGATCTGCAACACTTCCGCCTCGCGGACGAGCAGGCCAATGAGCTTTTTCAATTTTTCATACACTGAATCCAGCTCAAGGATCTCCTGGGCATCCTGCAAATTGATGCGCTGAAAATTGGCGATGGTATAAACCGTTTGCAGAGGGTCTTCGAGCGAGGTAATTGAGCCCACCAGTTCATCGGGGAACGAGGGGATCATTTGTGTGATCTGCTGAAATTGGTCGCGGGCGTTACGGGCCAGTGCGTTGGTTTCGAGATTCGATTCCACGGTTTCGGGAATCAGGCTGATGCGTGCTTTCAAGTAGGGCTCGTCGGCGACGAACTCCTCCACGCGAAAACGTTCCATGCCCTGCACCAACAGCCGAATGGTTCCATCAGGGGCACGGAGCAGGCGATGAACCGTGGCAATGGTTCCGATTTGATACAGTTCGTTGGGACCGGGGGTTTCCAGCTCTGGGTTGAGGGCGGCCACGAGGCCCACCAATTTATCGCCGCCGACAACATCGTCCACCAGTTTGATGGAGCGGGGTTGGCCAACGGTCAATGGGACGGCGGTGTTGGGGTAAACAACCACTCCGCGCAACGGCAGAATGGGAAGTGTGTCGGGGAATTTCTGTCCCTCGTTTTTGTCATCAGGCTGCGGGGCGTGTGAAGCGCCATCGTCTTTTTGAAAACGTGCCAGGGCCGAAGTCATGAACATTTTTATCATTTCTTCGTCGGTCTCGCCCATGGATTGTAAAAACTCATTGATTCCGGTTTGCCACCGTTCTGCGGGCATATGTTTATTCAACCTTGATCTGTTTTGGTGTTGCTTTTGGGAGGGTGACGGTTAGAAATCCGTCTTTGTATTCTGCAAGTGCGTGTTCGATATCCACTGGTCCGGGCAGGCCTAATGCGGTTGCGAACTTGCCAAACCGAATTTCCATTTGATGGTAGGCGCGCCGTTCCTGGGCATCGGTACGCACCCCTGCGATCAGCAGGGTATTGTTGTTCTCTACGGAAACCTCAAAATCATCTTCATTCATGCCCGCAATTTCAACGCGGACCACATAGGTATCTTCGGTTTCGTATTGGTCAGTGGGAGGGCTCCAAACATTTGAGCGGACATGCCAACTCACTGCATGAAGGATTTCACGGCGCGTCTCCAACAACGCTGCGCTGGATTTACGTACGATCGCAGGCATGGAAATTCTCTCCTTCACTATGCGTTTGATGGAACCATGTGGCGCCTCCGCCCAGATTCGAACTGGGAACCTACTGCTTAGAAGGCAGGTGCTCTATCCATTGAGCTACGGAGGCGTTTTAAAACTACTCGCCTGATTCCGCGATTGGTAGGCCAACCTCAAAGGGTCTCAAACCACGATACACTCGCGGACCTGCGATCGTCTTCAATATAGTGTCTGCAGGGCGGCCAAGTTTTTGGCTCAGTTCCTCGGCAGACATGGGGGTATTGCCATTTACAAGAAAGGTTCGAAATACGGCTTCCACCATGGCGGTGCGTGCATCGGAAAACTCGGGCAGCAAGGCACAATGGCTCATCAGGGCATGTTGGACGCCAGCCACCTGCCGTACTTCAGCGGTTTGCGGGTCGATCCAGTCGATCATGCCCCCTTCGTCCATCTCGGCAAAGGCCTCCTGATGTTCGGGGCACAACAGAGAACGTAAAAACACATGCCAATCGCGTTCGTTTTTCTTCCACCATTCAAAGTCAATATGAAAAGGTGTTTTAGCGTTCGGTTTTAGTAAACTCATTCGGCCTCCTCATCCAGGCGGAAATGCAGGTCGCCTACATGTTTGAAGGCAGGGTTGCTTTCCAACAATGCAAAAAGCGGGGCAGGCGGAACACGGCGTACGAGGTTGATCGCCGCATACAATTCCTGCGCATGAACGTGTCCCTGTGGGTTCGATTTGGTCAGTTCGCGCATGACGGACAAAACAAGTTCGTTGAACGACTGTTTCTTCTCCCAAACAGGGTCCAGGGATTTGAAATCAGGGACATGGATAACCATGCGGTCATTAAACTCTGCGGTGATCGGCTGCTTCAGCATGGCAAAAACAAACCCGCCATCCTTGCCGACCAGCACCGTACGCACCCAATCCTTTGAGGATCGCTGGCTTTTTACTTCCACGATCACTTCGCCGGGCTTTTCACCGCGCTTCAACTGTACGATCGAACCTGGGATCAGTTGATGGGCTTTATACCATTCACGCAACCCGAAAACATATCCATGCTTCAATACAACCCAGGCCGGAATACTTTGCCTGGTTTTGCCATCCACAAGGGTAAAACGCACACGCGATGATTCATATGCTGTTGGGAACAACCTGCGCGCCCGGGCTGACATGGGCAGTGTCCCTGCACGCAGATGCGGGTAAATTAAGGTAATCGTAATGGATGAAATATCGCCACGGGCATCATCTTCATCCACCGGGGTCAATTCATCATCCAACTGGTCTTCGAGGCGTTTAATTTCATCGCCAAGCACGCTGCGATCATGCTCAATCTCTGAATAACGAAGCGGCCATGGCACTTCACGGACCAAATCAGGCTCCAGACGATACAAACACCACAACACCTGTCCTGCCGGCCCCACCTCGTCAAAGCGTTCATCGCTCTGCAAAGCGTAATTCAGGGAGAACTCGGCCAATTTCGGGTTAACACTTGCAGGGAGTTCAATATCCTTCATCAGTGCTTCAGTGGTAAGAGGCTCACCACCAGCCATATCCAAAACGGCCTCAGCAAGATTCAACTGTCCCTGATTAATATCGATCAAAAGCGCACGCGGGAACCAGCTCCCGGCAATCTTAACCAGCCCGCTATCAGCGGTAAACGAGGCTTCAAGTTTCTTTTCGATCTGCTCGCCAAATTCGCGCAAGACCATCTCTGCGCTCATCTCGTTCGTCTCAGGCTCAACAATCGGAGCATCGTTCAGGTAGTGGGCTTCAAGGTTCGCTGCGAACATGCGCTCGACACGATCTTCCATCGTAACCGTGAGCACATCAAAACCCGTTACAGAAGGGTTTACCCCTTCACGCAACGCGGTAACCGTCCCGCGTTTCCAGTCTAATGCAGGGAATATAAGTTCTTCACCAACTTGATACTTCTCTTTTGGAAGATAACTCCTGCCCGCAGCCTTCTTCTTTCCCTCAGCCACTGCACGCTCGGCCTTGATACGTGTTTCAACAAGTTCAACGGAAAGATCCCGCGTCGTCAGCGGTGTTTCGCGCTCAAAAAGATAATTATGCAGATTTTCAACATCTTGTGGAGTAATCTGAATGGATAACCAATATTCGTTGGGGAGTGAAAATGCGCCTGCCATACTCAGCCTTGAAATGAATTTACGCTTTACGCGTGATAAATGGATTATACCTTACCTTGCAGATACTATCTATATTTTTGAAAAAAAGCCGTCAGAGTAAGAAACCACATGATTTCCACATCAAATTCACCTGATAATCAGTTAAAGTTTGCCCCACGCAAACAATGAAAGGAACTTAGAAATGAACAAGGCTTTAATTTTCAGTTTGACCCTCTTCACCATTTTGATCGCTGCCTGTGGGACACAAGCGACTCAGACTCCGCCCCCACCTGCCACTGTCACCGAAGCACCAACCATCCCTGCGGCTACTGACACCGCCATCCCTGCCCCAACCGAAGCACCGATTCTTCAGGCAGAGACACCAGCCCAAACGCAGGAAACAGCCGCCACGGTCAGCTTCGCAAAAGATATCATGCCCATTTTCGAAGCCAGCTGTACCAAATGTCACGGTGTTGAACAGGTCAAAGAAGGTCTTGACTTGCGAACGTATGAAACCCTCATGGCAGGATCATTCAACGGCAGTGTCATCACCCCTGGCAATGCAAATGACAGTTTCCTGGTAGAACAGATCGTCGAAGGCGAAATGCCAAAGCGTGGACAAAAACTACTCCCTGCACAAATTCAGCTCATCATTGATTGGATCAACGCAGGCGCACTGAATAACTAACCAAATCAAAGCGCCAATTACGAAAACGACTTGAGGTTTTCACTCAAGTCGTTTTCTTTTCCTTGATCCACAACTTTCACATTTGCAACTCACAAATACTTGACTTTTCCCAATACGCGTCGTAAAATCTTATTAATCTGATTAATCAGATTACAGCCATGGTTTTACGCGACCGCATCTCTCCCGAACTCTCTGAATTCCTGCGCTATCTGGCTTCACATGAAGAAGCCACTGGCGGACTTCCATCGTTAAACGACCTAAGCCGCGAGTTGGGCATCAGCCTTGCCGCCTTACGCGAACAATTGGAAGTTGCACGAGCCCTGGGTCTGGTCGAAGTTCGTCCCCGTACGGGCACAAGACGCCTACCCTACTCTTTTGCCCCATCGGTGATGAAGAGCCTTGCATATGCATTAACCCTTGATCAAAGCAACTTCGAAAAGTATTCGGAATTGCGCAATCACATCGAAACCGCATATTGGGATGAAGCGGTATCGCTCTTAACCGAGGAAGACAAACTGGAATTAAAAAACATCACCGCCCGAGCCTTCGAAAAATTGCATGCAAAACAAGTGCAGGTTCCACACGAAGAGCATCGCAAGCTGCATATGCTGATTTACAGCCGCCTGAATAATCCCTTTGTTACGGGCTTGCTCGAGGCCTATTGGAATGCATACGAGGCGGTCGGCCTGAACATGTACGCAGGCGGCATTGATTATCTCGAAGAAGTATGGGGATACCATAAAACCATGGTTCAAAGTATTTGCAATGGAAATTACGCGGCGGGGCGCAAAGCGCTGATCACACACATTGACCTGCTCGCCCATCGCCCGACATAAATTAAGGAGTCACATGAATAAGATCATCAACGATTTTTCCATCACAGTTGGCACCGTGAACGGCTCAGGCAGTTCCACCGCCAACAACACCATCCTGCGATCCATCTTCAAGATGGGCATACCCGTCTCAGGCAAAAACCTCTTCCCTTCCAACATTCAAGGCCTGCCTACCTGGTACACCATTCGCGCCAACAAGGATGGATTTATCGCCCACAACGAACGCCGTGACATTGTCATTGCGATGAATCCCAATTCGTTCGTACGTGACCTGGCATCTGTCACCCCTGGCGGAGCATTTTTCTACGCCGACGATATCAAGCAGCCCATCAACCGCACAGATATCGCCATTTACCCCATGCCGGTAAAAACCATCGTAAAGAATGACCCCAATGTACCCACCGATTTCCGTGATCTTGTAGGGAATATGGTTTACGTCGGTGTTCTGGCACAAATGATCAATCTCGACATGGACAAGATACTTGCAGCGCTGACCTTCCACTTCAAGGGCAAGCAGAAACCCATTGACATGAACTATGGCGCGGTCAAAGCAGGTGCAGAATGGGCCAGGAGCAACCTCGAGAAGAAGGATCCATTCTACGTTGAAACCATGAACAAGACCGAAGGCATGATCATGGCAGACGGAAATACCGCAGCCGCAATCGGTTCCATTTTTGGTGGTGTGCAGTTTGCGGCATGGTATCCCATTACCCCTGCAACCTCGCTCGCAGAATCACTTAACGATTATCTCCCCCAACTCCGCAAGCGTGAAGACGGTAAACATACCTACGCCGTGGTTCAGGCGGAAGACGAGCTTGCCGCCCTGGGTATGACCGTCGGTGCTGGTTGGGCAGGTTTACGCTCCATGACCTCCACCTCTGGCCCGGGCCTGTCCTTGATGACCGAATTCGCTGGCCTCGCCTACTATGCAGAGACCCCTGTGGTCATCTGGGATGTGCAACGCATTGGCCCCAGCACAGGCCTGCCAACACGCACTTCACAAGGCGATTTGACCTTCACCCATTTTATCGGTCACGGTGATTCGCACTCTGTCACCCTCCTGCCAGGCGATGTATTTGAATGTTTTGAGTTCGGCTGGCGCGCATTTGATGTTGCCGAAC
Organism: Anaerolineales bacterium; assembly: GCA_035339375.1. GTDB lineage: Bacteria > Chloroflexota > Anaerolineae > Anaerolineales > Villigracilaceae > Villigracilis. Next base: position 20,695 of record DAOQID010000017.1, read on the forward strand.
GCATCCAGACTCCTGTCTTTGTTCTGAGTGACCTCGACATGGGCATGAACCAGTGGATGAGCAAACCTTTTGAATATCCATCCACCCCGATGGATCGCGGCAAGGTCTTGTTCGAAAAAGATATCGAAGAACTCAAAGGCAATTGGGGCCGTTACCTCGATAAAGACGGTGATGGAATTGGTTTCCGCACCTTCCCTGGCAACAAGCACCCGCTCAGCTCCTACTTCACCCGCGGCACAGGCCACGATGAATACGCCAAATACAGCGAAGAAGCGGATATCTACCTCAAAAACATGGACCGCTTGAAGAGAAAGCATGAGACCGCGAAGAAATATGTCCCTGCTCCAGTGATGCATTCCATAAAAGGCGCCACGGTTGGCATCATTGCCTATGGCTCCACCGAAGCAGCAGTTGTGGAAGCCCAGCACCAGTTGGAAAAGGATCATGGTATCAAGACCGATTTCATGCGCGTCCGTGCCATCCCCTTCACCAAGGAAGTGGATGCCTTCCTCGCAAAATACGACCAAATCTTCATCGTGGAAATGAACCGCGATGGCCAAATGTATCAAATTCTGCTGACGGAATATCCGCAATTTGCGAACCGCTTCAAATCTGTGGCTTTTGGCGATGGCATGCCTGCCTCTGCCAAATGGGTCCGCGAAGGAATTCTTGCCAAATACGCGAAAGCTGGAACGCCCAAGAAAGCCGCAGCGGCAAAAACTGCGTCGAAGGCAAAAGCAGTTTCAGGGTCCAAAAAAACAGCGACTAAAAAGCCAGCGGCAAAGAAACCCGCTGCCAAGTCCAAGTCATCCGTGAAGTCGAAGCGGAAGTAATAACTTTATCAAGGAGCATATAAAATGACAGAAGCTCTCCCCATGGCCGGCACACCTGCCACAAATGTCAACCTCGCTGGCTTATCCAAAAATGAATATCGCGGCAACCCGAGCACCCTGTGCCAGGGCTGCGGACATAACTCGATCTCAAACCAAATCGTGACCGCGCTGTATGAAATGAACATCGTACCCGAAGACGTGGTGAAATTCAGCGGCATCGGCTGTTCTTCGAAGTCACCCACCTACTTCCTGAACCGCTCCTTCGGCTTCAACAGTCTGCATGGACGCATGCCGTCCATTGCAACAGGCGCGTTATTTGGCGACCATCACTTGAAGGGCATCGGCGTTTCTGGCGATGGTGACTCTGCCAGCATTGGCATGGGTCAGTTCAAACATGTGATGCGCCGTAACGTGAATATGTTGTACATTGTTGAAAACAACGGCGTGTACGGCCTTACCAAAGGCCAGTTCTCTGCGACCGCTGAAAAAGGCCTGAGCCTGAAGAAGCAGGGTGAAAATCCCTACATGCCTGTGGATATCTGCATGGAGGCATTGGTCTCAAATGCGACCTTTATCGCCCGTTCCTTTGCAGGCAACCCCAAACAGGTAAAAGAATTGCTCAAGGCCGCTCTTGCTCATGACGGCATTGCAGTGCTGGATATCATCAGCCCGTGCGTCACCTTCAACAATCAGGAAAACGCCTATCACTCTTATGCGTGGGGCAAGGATCACGAAGAACCCCTGCATGAAATCTCCTACATTGCCCCTCGCAACGAGATCATTCTCGAACGCGAGATGGAAGATGGCGAAGTGCGTGAAGTAGCCATGCATGACGGCTCAACCGTGATCTTGAAGAATCTCGAAAAGGGCTACAACCCCACCAACCGTTTCGAAGCCCTGCGTGTGATGGAAGAAGCTGGCCGCAACAACTGGCTGATCACAGGTTTGTTGTATGTGGACACCTCCAAGCCCAACCTCACTTCAATGTACAACCTTGTCGATACACCGCTCAACCGCCTTACCGAAGCCGAATTGAGACCTGACCGCTCAATGATCGACAAAGTCAATGCGTTGATGTTCTAACACACCCCCCGTTCCCACCCTACCCTCCCCCAAATCCCAAAAGAGGATTTGGGGGAGGGTTTATAAAATGAGAAACCATGACCACAGAAACAACAAACGAAAAACTTGATTTCAAACGCATTCTGCCTGTATTAGTGATCGTGCTGGTGGACTTGATGGGCCTGTCCATCATCATCCCGTTGCTGCCGTTATACGCGGCGCGGTTTGGGTCTTCGCCATTGGTGATCGGAATTTTGCAAGCCACCTATCCGATGATGCAGTTTTTAGGAGCACCCATTCTCGGGCGCCTCTCAGACCGCTTCGGACGGAAACCAATTCTGGTCGTAAGCCAGATCGGCACTTTGATCGGATTCATCATGTTGGGGTTTGCAAACTCGCTTTTGCTGTTATTCATCTCCCGCATTATTGACGGCCTCTCTGGCGCGAACATTTCAACAGCGCAGGCAGCCATTGCCGATAGCACCACCGAAAAGACCCGCACACAGGGGCTGGGACTTGTGGGGGCGGCATTTGGCATCGGCTTTGTACTCGGCCCCATCCTCGCATTTATCGTACTTGCCGCCACAGGTCAAAACTACCAGGCAGTTGCTTTCACCGCCGCCTTCTTTTCGCTGGCCTCGATCCTGTTAACCTTATTCTGGTTCAAGGAAACCTACGCAGAAGTTGAAAACCCCGAAGCCTCCCGCAAACGCCGCCCATTTTCATTCGGCGCGTTACGTGAAGCGCTCAGCCGCCCTTCGATCGGGTTTTTGCTCATTCTGATGTTCTTTTATCAGATCGCATTTGGCGGGTATGAACAGCTTTTCTCATTATTCACGCTCACCCGCCTCGGCATGGATGCACGGGATACTTCGGGCCTGTTCGTGCTGGCAGGTTTGTTCATCATCGTGGTACAGGGCGGCTTGATCGGCAGATGGTCAAAACAAAAAGGTGATCGCTGGCTGGTGCTGATGGGAATCGGCACACTTGCCATTGGTTTGATCGGAACGGCTCTCACACCCGCAGTGCCAATTCCCTGGTATGAAAAAGCGAAGGTGCTTGAAAGCATGGCGGGGCAGGGTGAGTTCCGCGTTTCAATTCAAAGCATCAACATTCAACTCCCTGATGAAGCAGCAAAAGGCTGGCTCGGTATCATTTGGCTCCTGCTTGCAAGTTTCCCTGCCGCTTTGGGTGGTGGTGTTCTGCAGCCCGCAGTGAACAGCCTTATTACAAAAGCCTCAGATAAAAACGAAGTTGGCGGAATGCTCGGCGCATCCTCCGCAGCGTATAGCGCCGCAAACGCCATTGCGCCGCTTTTTTATGGAGCCCTGTTCCAATGGTTTGGCGGCCCTGTCCCATTTTTCGCAGGCGGGCTTATCCTTGCGATCATGTGGCTGCTCGCCCCACGGGTAGTAAAAGCATAATTATGTAGGGACACAGCGGCGCCGCTGTGTCCCTACGATATAATTCGGGGAAATGAAAAATCTGGAATCGGAAATCTCACTGGAATATATTCGCGCATCAGGCCCAGGCGGACAGAATGTAAACAAGGTCGCGACGGCGGTCCAACTGCGCTTTGACATTACCAACTCCCCCTCCCTCGCTTCTGACGTAAAGGGGAGGTTGATTCGGCTTTCTGGGAGTCGAGTCACCGCTGAGGGAGTGCTCATCATCGAGGCGAAGAAATATCGCACGCAGGAGCAAAACCGCGAAGACGCCCTTCAGCGATTCTATGATTTAGTGGCAAAAGCAAACGAAAAACCGAAGGTGCGTCACAAAACAAAACCAACAAAAGCCTCAAAAGAGGAAAGGTTGAAAGAAAAAAAGAATCGGGGAAGCATCAAAAAAATTCGACGCGACAAAGCCTACGACTGAGCCGCCATGTCGCCGTCCATCGCCCATGTCACTTACCTTGTACGTGATTACGATGAAGCCATTGCGTTCTTCACCGAAAAATTAAACTTCATCCTGCTTGAAGACACACCCCTTGACGACAACAAACGTTGGGTGAGGGTCTCTCCACAAGGTGGAAATGGATCTGCCTTACTTTTGGCCAAAGCAGACACCGCCGAACAGACCCAGCACATTGGCAACCAAACAGGCGGCAGGGTGGCTTTCTTCCTCCACACGGACGACTTTCAGCGCGACCATCAACACATGCAGTCGCATGGTGTGCGGTTCGCTGAAGACCCTCGCCACGAGCCCTACGGAATCGTGGCAGTGTTCTTTGATCTCTATGGAAACAAATGGGATTTGCTTGAGCCGAGAAATTTGTAGCACAATCCGCTAAAAAATATTCTAAAAAGAGAGAGCTGTGGACTTTTCCTTCATCCAAATCACAGATCACCACCTGACTGACTCCGACAGTGAATTTCTGCGAGGTTTCTCAACCAGATATGCTTTACGCACAGTTCTGCGGCATATTGCTCACAACGCAGGGACTCACGTTGATTTTATTGTTTCCACCGGGGATCTTGTGGATATCCCTTCGGAAGCCTCTTATCAAGCCTCCCTTGAGCTACTCGGTGTACAAAATAACCTGGCAGAAATTCCAGGGCCTCTCCACATTTCAGTGGAGGGGCTGCAAAATTTGCCCATGTTTGTGCTGCCAGGCAATCATGATGACCGCAAGAATTTTTACAAGTATTTGTTTCCCCAAAGCCAATCAGCATCCATCATGAATGCAGCTTTCATACACAAAGGCATCCAATTTATCTGTTTGGACTGGGGACCAGAATCAAAGGCAACAGCCCATCCCGAAATGCTGGAATTCCTCGCCCAAACAATAAAAATGGATTCACCATCCATTATCATGATGCATCACCAGTTGGTAAAACTGGGAAGCAAATGGCTGGACGATTTTATTGCAGACGACACCTCCCGTTTCTGGGAGATCATCGCTCAGAAACCTGTACTCGGTATCTTTTGCGGGCATGTCCATGCTACGTATGAAAGTATCGTGAACGAAGTTCCCATTTTTGGGCTGCGCTCCACAGCGCCTCAATTCGTTCTACAGGATGAGCCGCTTGCCTGCCTTTTACCGCCTCATTATCGATTGGTTACAATTCAAAACGACACCCTGACAACCCAAATTTTCGAAGTACCTCTATAAATAAAAACTTTTCAAGGAGAAACACAAATGGCTGACATGGCAAAAGACTTCATCAAAGCAGCAAAGAAAGCGGATCTCGATGCCCTCAAAGCATTGCTAAAGGCTGACAAGTCTCTGCTCAATGCCAGAGATACAGATGGTTCCACAGCATTGCATTGCGCGACCTGGAAGGGGCATCGTGAGGTTGTCGCATTTCTGCTCAAAGTTGGGGCGGATGTTCACGCACAGAACAGCAATGACCACTGGGGCACCACTCCCCTCCATGCTGCTGCACATGCAAATCAGGCGGTTCTCGTTCAAATGCTGATCGAAGCAGGTGCAGATGTAAACGCGAAGGATATGAACGGAAAAACTCCCCTGCATCACACCACCTTCCATAAAGCAACAGCGGCGGCAAAAGTCCTTGTGCAGCACGGGGGCAAGTAGAAAGCATGATCACAGCTCTTGAGGAATTCTCGTTAAATGCCTGGGCCGCACTTCAAACCGTCCATTATGATGGTTGGGTGCTGCGGTTTGCCAACGGATATACCAAACGCGCCAATTCCATCAACCCGATCCATGCTTCAAGCATTCCGCTTGACGAGAAGATTCGATTCTGTGAGGAAATCTATAAGAGCAGACAACTCCCTGTAGTTTTCAAACTCACTCCACATGTCTACCCTGAAATGCTGGATGAAGAACTTTCAGCCAGAGGATTTCAAAAATCTCCATCATCCACCAGCGTGCAGACCCTGAAATTGGATTTTTCCGATTTTCACCTTCCGTTACAAACTGAGCTTGAGGAAAGCCTTTCGAGCGCTTGGCTGAATGCCGTATGCCATATGAATGGGGTCGCTGAAGAAAATCGGGAAACGCTGCGACAGATCCTGTTAAATGTTGTGCCGCGTCATTGTTTTTTATCACTTAAGTTTGACGACAGGATTGTAGCCTGCGGCATGGGGGTCTTACAGTCAGAATTTCTCGGCTTATTCGATATCGTCACCGACCCCGCCTTCCGAAACCGAGGATATGGAAGACAGGTGGTGGAAGGGCTTCTGGCGTGGGGACAACAAAATCAGGCCAAACAGGCGTACTTACAGGTTGAACTCCACAATACGGTCGCACTGCATTTGTATTCCTCGCTTGGGTTCAAGGAACAATATCAATATTGGTATCGCAGCAAGCCATAGTCAGCGGGGGATCTTGTCAGCAGGGAAATGCCGTTTGTTGGCTGACCAGCCAGCAGTTAGGGAGGATTCGTTTTTTCGGGGGAGATATTCCAAATAATGAGCGTAATGTATAATACCGGTAAGCCCGTTCAGATTCCATCTCCAAACTCAAATTTACCGGTCGCGATTCACCATAAATCGTCCATTCGTACGCATTGTGATCTTCAAAGGCGTTTTTGTGCTTAATGAATAAAACCAGCCACTTCTTGAAACCTCCAAAGAACAATACACCCTTATTCCACTGGGTTGGCATGGGGATTGTATTCACCTTTGGGGTTTTTTATTATCTGGCATTGGCTGTTTTTCTTCCGCGATA
>DAOQID010000017.1:27325-42540 GCA_035339375.1 Anaerolineales bacterium
ACCTTTCATCGTAGTGATTATTTAAACCATCCCCACCCCCGCCAGATGGAAGGGCGTGAATTGACTGCAATTCGCAGGGATGGAAGTACGTTCCCCATACAGGTTGGGCTTAATCCAATTTGGAATAATGGGCAGATATCCATCCTGGTTTCAGCCATGGATATGAGCTTACAAAAGCAGGCAGAAGCCCAGCGCCAATCCTTGATGGAAATCATGCAGGCCGCAGTGGAAACGAATAACCTGCAGGAATACCTTGCAAAGGTCCATGCAGCGCTAAAGAAAGCATTGAGCGCTGAAAACTACTTTGTCATCCTTAAGAACAAAACAACTGGGATGTACGAAGGAGCGTATTCGGTGGACCAGATCAATGCGGCTCTGGCTCCGCAATCGGAAATGCAAAAAAGCGCAAGCGCATATGTGATTCGAACGGGCAAGTCGTTGCTGTTAACCGAGGAAAGATTCCAGCAGCTAATAGCAGAAGGTGAAATGGAGTTGATCGGCAGTCGTTCCCTCTCGTGGCTGGGCGCACCGCTTAAGATCAGCGGTGAATCCATCGGCGTGATGGTTGTGCAGGATTACGAAAAGGAATTTTGCTATTCGAAGGCGGAGGAGGAGTTCTTCACCTCAACTGCGGGACAGGTGGCTCTGGCCGTTGAACGGAAACGCGCTGAAGAGGAATTGCGCGCCAGTCAACAGCATTTTTACGAGTTGTTTGAAAATGTACCCGTGGGTATCTGGGAATCAGACTTCACCTCAACCCGTGAATATCTCAATGAGTTGTCCGATGCAGGCGTGACAGACTTTGCCGCATATTTCGACGCCCATCCTGAGGCAGTGAATGAATGTGTGAGCCGCATCAAAATTTTGAATGTAAATCAGGCGGCGCTTCAGTTTTACGGCGTGGAGGACAAATCAAAACTGATCGATAAATCGACCACGCCGATACGGATCGACAGCAAGAGTTTCAGGGTATTCAAAGAGCAGTTTATCGCCTTGATAAATGGAAAAGTATCCTACGACACCGAATTTGAAGCATTAAACATGCGGGGTGAAATACGAACTGTTACGATGTGGCTAAGGCTCGCCTACGGTGCAGAACAGACCTGGAAACGGGTATTCGTAGTCTTTTCTGATATTACAGAGCGCAAATTGGCGGAACAAGCCATCCAAACCGCTGAATTCCGATATCGACAGATCATGGACAGATCCCTGCCGTGGTATATAGCGCCGGGCTGGGACCAGATATGCGTTGGAAATTCGTCAGCCCGCAGATCAAAGACCTGACAGGATACACCGCCGAGGAGTGGATCGCTGACCAGCAAATCTGGCAGCGCAGCCTTCACCCTGGCGATCGCCAGTTGGTGACCGATGTGGAAACCCGGTCCATTATCACTGGGGAGCCTGTTAAATTGGAATATCGCCTGTATACCAGGGATGGCCGCATGATATGGGTCCGCGATCTGGCGACCGTTGCATCGGACGAAAACGGGAATCCATTTCTTTCTTTGGGTTTCATGTTCGATATCACCGAACAAAAACTGGCGGAAGAACAGGTCCGAAGGCGGGCCGATGAATTTGCTCTGCTGTACGATACTGCACACAGCCTCGCGAAAAGCCAGGCAGATCTACGGTCTGTTTTGCAAGTGATCGCTGCGCGTGCCGAATCGATGCTTGATTCGAATTCGGCGGGCTTTTACCTGTACGATGCCACTCGAGAACAACTTGATCTGGCCGTTAGAATCGGAGAGATGTTCCCAGCGGGACCAGTGCGATTGAAACCCGGTCAGGGTGTCAGCGGGCTGGTGGTACAGACTCGCAAAACGATCATTGTCAACGAGTACTCAACCTGGGAAAATCGCTCCCCCTTGTTTGACGGTCTCAATGTGAAGGCCGTGTTGGGCGTGCCAATGGTCTATGGCGGGGAAATGATCGGCGTGTTGACCATTGGTGAATTGGGAAGTTCCCACCGCAAATACACAGATGCCGATGCCCGCCTGCTGGAACTGTTTGCAAGCCAGGCGGCGGCGGCAATTTACAACGCCCGTCTCTTGGAAAACACCATCCGCAGGCTGGATGAACTTGAAACCATTGCCCGTGTTTCAGGCACATTGCGCGCCGCAAATTCTCTGGAAGAGATGATACCCGGGTTGCTGGATGAGACCTTGAAAGCATTGGACACCAATGCAGGCAGTATCTATCTGTATGACCCTGCAAGCGGAACCCTGCAATCTTACATTCAACGGGGATGGTTCGGGGAGAAAATGCCGCATTCGCAGAGACCCGCTGAAGGTATCGCAGGATTCGTTTATTCCAGCGGCGAGGTATATCATCTAAAAGAATCCATGCAGGAGTGGAAGGAAATTCCAAATGGATGGGATGCAGTCTGTATTCCCATTCAAACTTCGCAGGAAGTGGTCGGTGTGTTGTTTGTTTCGGTGCAAATGCCGCGAGAGTTATCTTCTGAAGAAGTGCGCCTGCTGACAACGCTGGCTGAGATCGCAGGAAATGCGATTCATCGCACCCGTTTGCATGAGCAGACCAAACGAAACCTGACTCACATCTCCATCCTGCGGCAGATCGACCAGACGATCGCTTCCAACTTTGACCTGTCTGTTTCCATCAACATGTTGATCAACAATGCCCTGACGCAATTGCAGGCGGATGCGGTCAGCATTTTGCGGTTGCGGCCAGCCACTCAAATGCTGGAGTACTTTGCAGGGCATGGTTTCAAAAATGAAGGAATGATCAGGCAGGTCCGCTTGCGGCTGGGTGATAAACACGCCGGACAAGCCGCGCTGGAAAGAAGACAGGTCAGCATTACCAATCTTTCCAACTCGGATCAGTTTTTTTCAAATTCAGACTTTGCCCGTTTGGAAAATATCCGCGCTTATCATGCCAACCCGCTGATCGCAAAGGGAGAAGTGAAAGGTGTTCTTGAAGTTTTCCACCGTGAGCCCTTCCACCCTGACAAAGAATGGCTGGAACTGATGGATACGCTGGCAGGGCAGGCGGCACTGGCAATTGACAATGCCGAGTTATTCAACAACCTGCAGCGCTCGAATCAGGATTTGAAGTTTGCCTACGATACCACCATCGAGGGCTGGTCACGGGCATTGGATCTGCGCGATCGGGAAACTGAAGGGCATACTCAACGCGTCACCGAAATGACCATGCTGCTGGCCAGTTCCATGGGCTTGCAGGCAGATGAACTGGTCCATGTGCATCGCGGGGCTCTACTGCACGACATCGGCAAAATGGGCGTACCAGACCAAATTCTGCTCAAGCCCGGGCGCCTGACGATCAAGGAATGGAAGATCATGCGTATGCATCCGGTCTATGCCTATGAAATGCTCCAACCGATCGCCTATTTACGCCCTGCGCTTGAAATTCCGTATGCCCACCATGAACGCTGGGACGGCAGTGGATACCCCCGTGCCTTGAAAGGTGAGGAAATTCCATTGGCCGCCCGCATTTTCTCGGTGGTGGATGTTTGGGATGCCTTGCTTTCCAATCGGCCATATCGCCGCGCCTGGAAGCAACAAAGGGTGGTTGAGTATATGGAAACCTATTCAGGGAAATATTTTGACCCGAAGGTTGTGAATTCGTTTTTGACATTGATGAGCAAATAGACAGGAGTTCATTTCAGTGAATATGGATGTATTCTCCCTTTTGGACACCGTCCAAACCATTGCACGCAACGGCCTGCTGCACGTCTCCAACGAATACGATAAGGAACGTTACGAACGCCTGCTGGAAATGGCCGCAAAGACATACAGCGATATTCTAAATATTCCCTCAGAGAAGATAAAGCAGGGATTTTCAAATGAACTTGGCACCATCACGCCAAAATTAGGGACCAATGCAGCGATCTTCAACGAACGCGGCGAGATCCTCCTCATGGAAAGGGTGGATGGCAGCGGTTGGTGTCTGCCTGCTGGATTTGTTGAACCGAACGAATCACCAGCCGATGGAATTCTACGGGAAGTACGTGAGGAAACAGGGTTGGAGGTTGAGATCAAACAACTTGTGGGCGTTTTCACCCGAAAACCAAGTGCCAAAATGGGACCACACACTGTGGTGTCGGTCGTTCATTTGTGCGAAATCATCGGCGGCGAGTTGAAGATTTCACATGAAGGTCATGCCCTGCAATACTGGGCAATGGATGATATGAAAAACTGGCATGCCTCGCATGAAATCCATGCACGGGCGGCATATAAAATGTGGGCGTCAGAGAGATTGATCCCTGCTGTATCAGAATAACCATAAGCCCAATTCGAGCCTGATGAACCGCTTTTCGATATAATCGGGGACTATGCATAAACACAGTGTCGCAGGGTTATTTGCAGGGTTGGGGGCCGCGTCCATTTGGGGCGGGATGTATGTCGTCAGCAAGGTTGTTTTGGAGGTCATCCCTCCGTTTGCATTGTTGAGCATTCGTCTTGTCATGGGGGCGCTGGTATTGGGCATCATCATCTATTTCCGCAAAGACAAGGTCGTTTTTTCAAAAGAACAATTCTGGAAAAGTTTTTTTGTCGGCGTGGTAGGGTACGGGGTTTCACTCGGTTTTCAATTTGTGGGCACGAAACTTTCCACCGCATCCAATGGATCGTTGGTGACATCGGCAACACCCGCTTTTGTTCTGATCTTTGCGCCATTTTTGCTCGGCGAAAAAACGACCACACGCCGCATTGTTGCCCTGGTCGTATCCACGCTGGGGGTGTTGGCGGTCATAGATCCGCGCAATGCCGAACTTTCCCCCACCCTGTTCTGGGGCAATATGAGTCTGCTTGCGGCGGCCCTGACTTGGGCGTTGTATTCGGTGTTGGTGCGCAAGGTGAGTCAATCGGGTGATCTGCTTACATCCAGCACGGTCATGTTGTTGGGGGGTCTGCCTTCAAGCATCGCCTTCGGATTGTGGGAAGTCAACACACAGGGTGTTGGTGCAATTACACCTGGCATTATCGGCGGCTTGTTATTTTTGGGGATCGTCTCAACGGCAATTGCCATGTTCCTGTGGAATTACGCCTTCGCAGAATTACCCGCCGCTGTGGCATCGTTGACGTTCTTTGCCCAGCCGGTAGTGGGTACGCTGCTCGGATGGTTCTTTCTCGCCGAAAAAATCACCCCGCTCTTCCTGTTCGGCGGAGCTTTGATCAGTGTGGGCATTCTCATCGCAACACGGGAGTAAGATCGTTTTTCGGGGAGGGGATGCAATTTTAGCAGGACCAAGTTTCGGTTAAGAAAAGAAGCGGATGCAGTTTTGAAAAACTGCATCCGCTTTGTTAATTCCCAAAGAAAAAGAGCTATCGCTTCACAACGTTGCTTTCGGCAAGTTTGCGCGCGAGATTGACAGACGCATCGCTGCCGACGGTGTGAAGCAGTGCCATGTTAGGCGGGCGCTGCGCACCGACGGGATATCCGCAGACCAACACCACCTGCTGGCCTGAGCGAATGCCAGAGTTGAGCAGCACGGCATCGACATTGGCGAGCATTTCATCCATGCTGTTTGCGAATTTTGTGAGGTTCGGCTGTACGCCCCACAAAAAGGAAAGCTGGTTGAAGGTTTCGTACTCGGGTGTAAATGCGAGAATATTTTTCGAAGGGCGACCCTTTGACATAAGCCAGGCAGAGCGCCCCTGCATGGTGAAGACGGAAACCGCGCTGACTTCGGGGTCGGTGGCGAGTGCTTTGGCTGCGCGGGCCATGGAAGCCGCATCACTATCGCCGAGGCCTGCCCTGCCATCCTGACGACTGCCCCACTCTGTAAAATGCGACTCGGCTTCGCTGACGATGCGCGACATCATGGAAACAGCCTCACTTGGGTATTCACCCGAGGCGGTTTCAGCAGAAAGCATGACCGCATCAGTGCCATCAAAAATGGCGTTGGCTACATCAGAGGCTTCGGCGCGTGTGGGCAGCGGATTCTGGATCATGGATTCGAGCATCTGCGTGGCAGTGATGACCAATTTGGCGCGGGCGTTTGCAGAGCGAATGATGTGCTTTTGCAAAGAGGGCACGCGTTCGGGTGGAAGTTCCACGCCGAGGTCGCCGCGGGCAACCATCACACCATCCACCACATCAAGGATCTCTTCCAGTTCGTTGAGGGCTTCGGGCTTTTCAAGTTTTGCGATCAGCAATGGGGTGACAAACCTGCCCTGCGAAAATTCCTTGATGGCAGCACGCACCGAGCGAACATCGTCGGCACTGCGGACGAAAGAAATGGCAACAGCATCGACACCCTGCGAGATGCCAAAGGCAAGATCGGTTTTGTCTTTTTCGGTAAAGCCTGCAATACGAAGTTTGACCCCAGGCAGGTTAATGCCCTTGTGCGAGGACAATGTGCCCCCCACCAAAACCTTGGCATGCACCACACGTCCTTCGGCGGAGATTACCTGCAAAGCAAGGCGGCCATCGTCGAGGAGAAGGCGGTCACCTTCATGGACGGAGTCAAAGAGTTCGCGGAAATCAACTGGGAGAAGCTGGTTTTCGGTTTGCGGGGGTTCGTCGTTGGTGGCGTAAAGACAGACGTGTTCATCCACTGCGAGCTGCAGCGGAGCGGCAAGTTTGCCAACACGGATCTTGGGTCCCTGCAAATCCTGCAGAATACCGATGGGCATTCCAAGTCGTTTGGAAACCGCACGAATGGCGGCGACGCGTTTTTGATGCTGTTCGTGCGTTCCGTGGGAAAAATTAAGACGGGCAATATTCATACCCGCTTTCATCAAGGCTTCGAGAGCCTGCTCTGAATCAGAGGCAGGGCCGATGGTGGCAACGATCTTTGCTCTTCTCATAACGTTCACTTGCTTCCTTCTATAAATGTAATAAAGTTCAACCTGCTCCATGTGCGGATGGCAATTGAATAGTACACCCCCAAAACGGCAAAAAGATACGCTGTCTTCCCTCATTGATGCAGTTGACGGGCGCTATGATAGGTAAAAAAGCCGATGATGTCAAGGCATAAAAAATGCCGCAGGGGAGTGAATATCCCTGCGGCATGATCTTCCTTCATGGAGAAAAGCTTTTACCCGTAATGCAGTTCTTTAGCCTGACGGGTCAATTCCTCGCGGAATTGCGGATGTGCCACATTGATGAGAGCCTGTGCGCGCTGACGAATGGTCTTGCCATACAGGTCGGCAATGCCGTGTTCGGTCACCACAAAGCGGACATGGTTGCGGCTGGTGACCACACCCGCGCCAGTCTTGAGCATGGCGGTGATCTTGCTCAACTGTGTGCCATCACGCAGGGTGGCAACACTTGGAAGGGCAATGATCGGCACCCCGCCCTTTGAGCGGGAAGCACCATAAACAAAATCCAACTGGCCGCCTACACCACTGTAGAGTTTCGGCCCAATGCTATCGGCGCAGATCTGCCCGGTCAGGTCCACTTCAATGGCAGAGTTGACCGCCACCATGCGGTCGTTTTGGGCGATGATGAAAGGGTCATTCACATATTCCGTGGGGTGCATTTCCACCATCGGGTTATCGTTGACCCATTCGTACAGCCGTTTGGTGCCAAGGATAAAACCCGCCACCACCTTGCCCGGGTGAAGGGATTTGCGGGCATTGGTCAAAACACCTGCATTCACAAGGTCAATGACGCCATCTGAAAACAATTCGGTGTGGATGCCAAGGTCTTTCTTATCAAAAAGGAACTTCAAAACAGCATCAGGGATCGAGCCAATGCCAAGCTGCATGGTGGCGCCATCGGGAATTAAGGAAGCAACATGGCCAGCAATCTTCTGCACGATATCCATGTCACCTTCGGCGGTCATGCGATGTTCGGGGATGGGATAATTGACAGGCACGATATGAGTCAATCGGCTGACGTGAATGAACGCATCTCCCAATGTACGCGGCATCTGTTCGTTGACTTCGGCAATGATGATCTTCGCCGATTCAGCTGCTGATTTGGTAAGCCCAACTTCCACACCCAGGCTGCAGAATCCATGTTCATCGGGGGTGGATACGTGGATGACCGCAACGTCCAATGGCAGCACGCCGCGTTTGAACAAAAGCGGAAATTCAGAAAGCAGAACTGGCGTAAAATCGGCGCGGCCTTCCTGAACTGCTTTACGAATATTTGCGCTGATGAACATCGAATTCACGCGCAAATGGCCTTCCATTTCAGGGCCGACGTAATCGGCGGAACCGACGGTCAATGCCTGGCAGATCTCCACATCGGTGAGGTTGGGGGCATACTCCACCAGCGCCGCCAAAATCTTTTGAGGCACAGACACGTTACCGGTGAGAAAGACGCGATTCCCCGATTTGATGGTTTTGACGGCTTCCTGTGCCGTCGTCACTCGTGATTGATAAATACTGGCTGTAGTCATATTATTCATCCTCCTGCTGCTGCGCGCTCAAACGCACAAGGTTGAGCAGTTTGCCGTCGTGCGTGTTGATCGCAGGTTCAAGGGATGGATTGCTCAAAATCTCTTTCGTTCCAAGTGCCGCAATTTCAGTGATATAGGGTATGGCGGAATTTACAAAAGCATGCGTGGCCGTACGAGCCACCGCACCTGGCATGTTCGGCACACAATAGTGCAAAATGCCTTCTTCGATGTACACAGGATGCTCGTGTGTGGTCGGGCGCGATGTTTCCACACAGCCGCCCTCGTCAATGCTGACATCCATAATGACGGAGCGTGGTTTCATGGAGCGCACCATTTCACGCGTGACCAAAATCGGCGCACGCTGACCAGGTGACAGCACAGCCCCCACCACCACATCGGCATACATGACCGAGCGTTCAATATTGCGCTTTGTAGACATCTTTGTGGCAATATTCGGGAATCGATCCCAGATGCGTTGAAGAGCAGCAAGGTTTTGATCGATCACGGTTACATGCGCACCCATGCCGAGGAACATTTGCGCGGCAGATGTCCCCACCACACCCGCCCCGAGGATGACAACTTCGGCTGGCGGCACGCCTGGCACACCGCCCATCAAAATGCCCTTGCCGCCCCAATTGTTCTGCAACAGGCGAGCGGCAATCTGCGCTGCCATTGCGCCGCCGATCTGGCTGAATGGACGCAGGACAGGCAGAGACCCATCAGGTGCCTTAATTTGTTCATAGGCTACAGACGTGATCTTCTTTTCAAGCAAAATATCGATCTTGTCCTGCTGGGTTGAGGCGAGGTGCAAAAAACCTGCCAGGATCGACTCAGGCCGCAGCCAATTCAACTCCTCTTGCATGGGGCGGCTCACCTTCAAAAGTAGATCCGCACGGCCAAAGACTTCCTCCTTCGAGAAAACCAGACGCGCACCAGCTTTTTCATAATCCGCATCGCTGAAGCCAGCCATTACGCCCGCTTCATGCTCAACGTAAGCCTGGTGCCCGTTCTGTGTCAGAATCTCAACCCCGGCTGGGGAGAGACCCACACGATACTCAAAGGTTCTGCTTTCTTTTGGAATTCCGATATACATGTATGCCTCCGTAAAAAACCCTAAAGGTTTTTTATCACCTTTAGGGTTTCAAGATTACTTCATATTTAGCACTTCACGAATGGAGGGAAGCGCCCAATCTATGGTTTCTTTGTCGATCACAAGCGGTGGAGCAAAGCGGATGACGTTATCGTGGGTTTCTTTTGCAAGAATACCCTTCGTTTGCAGGGCTTCACAAAAACGACGTGCGCCTTTTGCCTCAGGCTTGAGTTCAACACCGATCAACAAGCCCCGTCCGCGCACTTCTTTGATGTGCGGACTGGAGATCTCACTCAACTGTTCCACAAAATACTCGCCCAACTGCTGAGACCGTTCAGCCAGTTTCTCTTCGCGGATCACACGCAAGGCTGCGCGGGAAACCGCCGCCGCCAATGGATTGCCGCCAAATGTGGAACCATGTTCACCGGGCTGGAACAACCCAAGGATGGGTTTATCAGCCAGCACCGCAGACACAGGATAAAAGCCGCCTGCAAGCGCCTTGCCGATGATGACAATATCGGGGCGGACATCTTCATGGTGAGAAGCGAACAGTTTTCCAGTGCGGGCAAGACCCGTCTGAATTTCATCTGCAACAAAGAGAACGTTGTTCTTTTTACAGATTTCCGCAACCTTCTTCAAATATCCAGCAGGCGGAATAATGACCCCTGCTTCGCCCTGGATCGGTTCAAGCATCACAGCCGCTGTATTTGGGGTGATGGCCTTTTCAATCGCATCCGCATCGCCATAAGTAACGGTGACAAAGCCCGGGGTGAAGGGGCCAAAATCATCGCGATAGGAAGGCTCGGTGGAGAATGAAACAATGGTCACTGTGCGCCCGTGGAAATTACCCGAAGCCACGATGATCTCCGCCTGATGGCGGGGCACCTTCTTCACTTGATAAGCCCATTTGCGGGCAAGTTTTACAGCCGTTTCAACCGCCTCAGCGCCTGAATTCATCGGCAGCGACATTTCGTAACCCGTCATTTCAGAGAGTTCTTTGTAAAGCAGGGGCAACTGGTCGTTACGAAAAGCACGCGAGGTCAACGAAACACGTTTGGCCTGATCGAGCAAAGCCTTCAAAATTTCAGGGTGGACATGGCCCTGATTAACCGCCGAGTATGCACTTAAACAATCGAGATATTTTCTGCCATCCACATCGTAAACCCACACACCTTCCGCCTTCTCGATGACCACATCGAGCGGGTGATAATTGTGCGCGCCGTACTGTTCTTCCATTTTGATAAAGTCTTGAGTGTTCATAAAATTAGTTTCCTCTATTTGATAATTGAAGATTGAAAGTTAAAGGTTGGGAGTTGGAGATCGAAGTAAAAAATCCCAATCCATAATTCCTACGCTACATCAAACAAACGCGCCAGGATCGCCTTTTGCGCATGCAGGCGGTTATGCGCCTGCGGGAAAATAACCGAATGTTTGCCGTCAGCCACATCGTCGGTCAATTCATGGTTGCGGTGCGCTGGCAGGCAGTGCATCACGATCACATCCTTGCTGGCTTCGCCGACCAATTTTGCATTCACCTGATAGGGCGGGAAGATTTTCTCGCGCTTGGCTGTTTCTTCTTCCTGTCCCATGGATGTCCATGTATCGGTGTAAATGACGTGCGCGCCCTTCACAGCTTCATGCGGGTCGCGGACAAAGGTCAGCTTGCTCTTGGTCTTCTTCGCGATCTTCTGGGCGATTTCAATAGCCTTCGGGTTAACATCGTACCCTTCGGGGGTGGCCACGGTCACATTCCAACCGAGCAGGGCTGAGACATGCATGAGCGAAACCGTCACATTGTTGCCATCACCCACATACGATACATTCAGACCCCTGGATTTCTTTCCAAATTTCTCTTGAATGGTCAGCGCATCAGCCATGCCCTGACAGGGATGGTTGTAATCGCTCAAACCGTTCACCACTGGAATATCAGACCACTTTGCAAGCTCAAGCACATGCTCGTGATCGAACACCCGCGCCATAAGCCCCTGCACATACCCGGAGAGCACCCGCGCCACATCTGCAATGGATTCGCGCTTGCCAAGGCCGATCTCACTCGGTGAAAGATACAGCGCATCGCCGCCGCAGTGACGCATGGCCATATCAAAAGAAACGCGCGTGCGCAGGCTCGGTTTCTGGAAAATCATTCCCAGCACCTTGCCTTTGAAAATGGGTTTATTTCCTTTTTTGAAATACTGCTTCTTGAGTTTTGCCGCCAGATCAAGCATATCCTGAATTTCTTCAGATGAATAATCCGAAATCGCGAGAAAGTCCTTCATATTTACTCCTTGTTGTGAAAGTATATCTTTATAGTGGGATTCTGCCACGTTTCAAGCATCATACTTTGCGCGTGACATTTCGCCATAGTTTACATATTAACGTCATGCCATGGGCGAGCTCCGCACCTTCTTCCAATATCGCATCAACCCATCTGCACCCATGCCGAGAGGGTTCGCCAATGTGTAGGCACGCAGAACATCCTCACTTAAGTTCAGCGAGGCGGCCTGGGCATTCATCCAAACTGTAAATTTTTCGCGCAGTTCGTCCACAGGCGGGTCGGCGGGCATGATCTCTTCAAGCCATTTCTCGGCTTCATCAAGATTTTTTTGCAGTTCATTTAAGTGCCAGTTCACATCATCGAAGATCCCAAAATGAGTTGGCGCAATGCGGGCAAATTTCAAAGACTTCAAATGCGAAATGCTTTCGCGCCATTTTGCAAAATGTAATTCAGGCGGCGGCATCGGTGCGCGCAAATAAGGGAAGCCCGGAATCCGCACCCCGCCTACATCACCGCTAAAACACAGGTCTTCAAATAAATAGGAATAATGATGTTCCGCATGGCCTGGGGTGTGGATGGGAAGAAAACGCAGGGCTCCGATGGCGATCTCTTCCGCATCCTTCGGGACCGTGAGTTGATTCTGCTCAACAGGCAGAAACTCACCCCAAAGTGTTTCCATCCTATCTCCATAAATACGGGTGGCACTGGCGATCAATTTTTCAGGGTTAAGCATGTGCGCCGCCCCATTGGGGTGGACAAAGACCTGCGCACCTTGTTGTGAAAGCCACCCCGCAGCCCCGGCGTGATCCAAATGAATGTGAGTGAGAAGAACATGGGTGATGTTGCGGGGAGATAAACCTTCTTCCGCCAGACCAGCTTTCAGCGCGGAAAGAGTCGAGCCTGGTCCGCTTTCGATCAAAATGTTCGCGTCGCCATGTCTAATTAAATAAGACGCAATGGCTTGCGTCTTATTTTGAAAGTTCAAATCTATTGTGATAATACGGGTGTTTGCCATGTACGGATATCCTGTGAAATGAATTCGGTTGAAAATTCCGAGAGGGTCTCGGAAAGGTTGGCGTCACAAGCCACAACGCAAACGGGGACACGTCTTTCGCGCAATGCGCGTACAAGGCCAGCAGTGCTTCCACGCCTGCCGCCAAATGTTTCTCCATCAAGAAGGATCACAACCGGGCGAAGATACCGCCGTTGAAGGTCATCCACAGCCAGCAATAGGTCAGGGCGTGTGGATGGTGTGACAAGGATCGCGCTTGACCCCTGCGGCATTTGCGCTGACTGGGCAGAGACCAGTGCCGCCAGTGACAGCTTGCCATTGGCTTCTACAAAGGCCAGTGTTTCCAGCACCTTGCCTTCCTGACGTTCACTGCGGTCGGCGGGATGAACGGTAAAGGTGTTTCCTGCGCTGGCGTATCCAACCGCGCGATGACGTTCGATGAAGTAATGCGTGAGTGAAGCAGTGATGGTGATGGCATACTCAAGTGTGGAAGGCGGCAGTTGAAACCTGGGGCGTTTGCCAAACATCATCGCTTCGACAGAGATTTCATCGAATTGATAGGCCTTTTCGAGATGGACATCTCTGTGCAGGTCAAGGAACAACCAGACCTCGGCTTGCGGGTCTTGTTCGAACTCTTTTACCATCAAGTGGTTCCTACGAATACTGGTGGGCCAATGAATGCGTTTCATCGCATCGCCATGCACATATTCACGCACACCAGCCGCGTGCGGTGTGACATCTGGTGATTTGCGGCGGATGACCTGCCCACCGGGCAACAAGCCAGGCGGAAACAGGAACGATTTGATCTCAAAAATCATGGGGAGGACAACAAGCGTTTGAGATGCTGGGATTTCCTTGCTGACCCGAAACAAGCCAAACGGATCACCTGTGGAGATGCGTGTGGGGCCAAGAGGAAAACCGCCGCGACGCGTAAGCCAGGTGCGGGCGAGGTGTGTCCGCTTTTGGCGGCCAAGAACAAAAGTGAACAGGCGTGATCCTGAAACAAATGGGATTGGCGACTGGTTGTAGACTTCGATCCACGGGGCGATGACACGGCTGTTGTTGGCCACTTCAAAATGCTCTTCGAAGATATCCCCCACATTGGCACGTTGCAAACGGGAAAACCGCTGCAACCCCATGCCACTGGCAGACCAGCGGGTCCAGACCCAACTTCCAACGCCAAGCAATAAACTCAAATAGATGAAACGCGAATAAATTGCGGCTCCAGTGGTCAGGACCCCTGCAATGCCGATCAGCAATAAAAGGGCGAGGAGAATTCGCCCAGATCTCATTTGGTTTTCTTCCGTGTAGATGTGATTTCGGGTGAAAATTCTCCGCCAGGTACGGGTGTGGCCTGCACGACTTCCTGCACAATTCGGTCGGAGCTCAGGTCACGCAAACGAGCTGCGGGGCTGACAATAATGCGGTGACCCAGAACCGGTACAGCCAGCGCCTGAATGTCATCTGGAAGGACGTAATCCCGTCCCTGCATGGCGGCGCGGGCACGCCCGGCCCGGGCAAGGGCAAGGCTTCCGCGCGGACTGGCGCCAAGATACACATCGGTGCTTTGGCGGGTGCGGGTGGTCAACTCTACGATGTAATTCTTTACAGCCTGTGAAATGTAAATGTGCTTCACATCGTCAATGGCTTGTAAAATTTCTTTTGTTTTGACAACCGCCTTCAATGTTTCCAACGGATGTTGAATCTGTTGGTCGCTCAACACACGAAGTTCATCAGTCATTGAAGGATAGCCCAGCCTCAGACGCAGGAGAAAACGGTCTAATTGGGCTTCGGGAAGCGGAAAAGTGCCTTCGTACTCGATCGGGTTTTGGGTAGCCAACACCATGAACGGCTCAGGCAAACTGTGCGTCACCCCATCCACAGTAACCTGATGTTCTTCCATTGCCTCAAGCAACGCTGCCTGCGTTTTCGGCGTGGCGCGGTTGATCTCATCTGCAAGGATGATCTGCCCAATAATGGGACCTGGTCTAAATTCAAATTTATTCTTTTGCTGGTTGTAAATGGAAACCCCAGTCACATCGCTTGGCAGCATATCAGGGGTGAATTGGATGCGGTTGAAAATGCAATCAAGTGAGCGGGCCAGACCGCGCGCCATCATCGTCTTCCCCACACCGGGCACATCTTCGATCAGCACGTGCCCCTGACAAAGTAACCCAATTACGATCAACTCAACCGACTGCCTCTTGCCAATAATGACCTTTTCCAGATTGCCGATCACCTGCTCTGCAAAAGCCTTAATGTCTGCCATGAATAAAATTTCCTTTCCAGACGAGATGAAAAGATTCTATCATGCGGCTTGTCATGTTGGCAAACCTACCCCAGTATTGTTTGTATAGCCCCTGTAAAACAGGCCATTGGACGCCTGCACACCGCCAATTTGCCCCATCCATGAGGCAGACGGGGCAAATCGTGTATAATTTCGGTACGCCTCAGTAGCTCAATGGATAGAGCGCCTGACTTCGGATCAGTAGGTTGTGGGTTCGAC
>DAOQID010000018.1:0-35864 GCA_035339375.1 Anaerolineales bacterium
TCTTCCGCATCATGTGCGGCTGGACGCAGGTCGTTGGAAGCGAACTTCCCCACCGCGTCGATCAACATTTGTTGTTCTTCATTGGGTTCGAACGAATACATTTGCTTACTCCTTTTCCTTCGGCTTATGACAATCCGTGAACTATTTCAACAAACCCTTCAAAATAAAGTCAGAATACTCATCAGCAATTTGCTCGATGGATTTGGGACCATCGGGACGATACCAGGTGAGCGTCCAATTTAATGTACCCATAATGGCGCGGACAGCCAGCCCCGTATCTTTCAAATCAAAAACCTTTTCACGTACTCCTTCATCGAGCACATCATGCCACAACCCTTCGAACCGATCCCTTTGTGGAACATGGCGAGTATGAGACTTTTTATCGAGAGAACGATGCTCAAAAAGCAAAACCGACGTCAGGTCGGCATTTTCGGCGAGGGCAGAAAGATACCCGCGGATCATCAGGCGTAATTTTTGATCGGCAGGAATGGTTCGGGCAGCGAACGAGGCAATATGTTCTGTAAGCATTCCCAGGGCACGTTCCAAAAGCGCCAGCAATATCTCCTGCTTCGAGGTCACATGATGATACAAACTGGCCTTTTGCACATCCAAGGCAGATGCGATATCAGACATGGAGGCCCCATGAAAGCCCTTTTGCCGAAAAACCTGTGCGGCTGCATCAAGAACATCGTCTCGAGTCATATTTCTCCTTTCCTACCGAACGGTAGGTAGGGAAAGTTTACTCCTCCGCTTTTCAAGAGTCAAGGGAATTTCGGGAACTTTTTTCATCCACCTTCGTCTCATTCATATCGAACTACTGTAATGAATGAGAGGTAACATGAATCACAAAAAATTTCTACAAGTCTTTATCCTTCTTGCCGTACTGGTCTCTTCGCTGGGATTCACAAGCGGGGTGTCTGCCTATAGCTGCGGAACCAGCTACACAGTGCAGAGCGGCGAAACATTGAGCAGCATCGCGCAAACGTGTGGAACCACCGTTGCAGCCCTTCAACTTGCAAACCCCAAAGCCAATCCATACATTTTTGTCGGACAGATCTTGGTACTACCTGGTGCATTTTGGGATAACGGCAATGGCTACGCTACTTACGTCGTCTCACGAGGTGACACGCTGAAATCACTGGCGGCCCGTTTCGGCACAAGCATGGACACGCTGGCTTCGTTAAACAGCATTGCCAATTACAACCTGATCTACGAGGGCCAGCGCATGACCGTACCCAGCGGAGTTGCAGTTCCTGTCCCACCCCCTGCCGCAGGCGGAACCTACACTGTTCAACAAGGCGACACGTTGAAAAAGATCGCAACCCGCATCAATGTAACCGTCAACGATATTCTGCTGGTCAACCCGCAGATCACCGATGCAAATTTGATCTACGTTGGACAGGTCATCAGCCTGCCTGCCAGCGCCTCCTACTACACCGTCCAATCTGGTGACACAATGAAAAAAATCGCGGCACGTTTTGGCACGACCCTGGACTCCCTCATCGTACTCAACCCACAAATCACAGATATCAACAAGATCTATGTCGGCCAGGTCATCCGAATTTGGTAATTGAAGACCTGCCCATCCAAAAGTCCCACGAGATGATCTCGTGGGACTTTTGGATTCCACCCCCATCATGGACGGAGGAAAATCCCGCTGGTAAACTTTGCAAACCATTTTATGATTTCCCGCATCCGCGCCGCCCTCAACCTTCGGGAAGGGGAAGAACGAACTGTCTTCCTCATGCTCGCCCAGTATTTTTTCATGGGTGCAGCCATGTTGTTCGTTCAATCAGCTTCATTCGCCCTGTTCTTCACAGCCTGGGACACAACCGCAATGCCATATATTTACCTTGGCATTGCGGTCATTGTTTCATCCATCACGGCGTTGTTTTTGAAAATTTCCGCGCGCACTTCATTGGCGCAATTTCTGATACTCTCCATACTTTTCCTCCTGTTCGGCACGATCGCCCTGAGAATCGGGCTTGCCATCACAACTTCAAAGTGGCTGATGCTCATTCTGCCCATCTGGTCTCAAACACTGGTCAACATTTCCGTTACCGCATTTTGGACTCTGGCAGGCAACCTTTTCGATGTGCGGCAGGGAAAACGCATCTTTGGATTAATGAATGCAGGCTCATGGCTTGCCTACGTGGCAATGGGACCATTCACCACACCGCTGGTCAACGCCATCGGCACAGAAAACCTGTATACCGTCATCGCGCTCTGCGTGCTGATTTCGTTCGTTCTGCAACAGATCACACTAAAAAAGAATCCGCGCACATACGCAACC
The DNA here is from genome assembly GCA_035339375.1 of Anaerolineales bacterium. Classification (GTDB taxonomy): domain Bacteria; phylum Chloroflexota; class Anaerolineae; order Anaerolineales; family Villigracilaceae; genus Villigracilis. The sequence goes on from DAOQID010000018.1 coordinate 2,294, forward strand.
CCTGAGAGTCCTGAAGGCGAAACACAAAAAACATCCATCCTGCATTACCTTCGCAACAAATACATCTTTCTCATTTTCGCCCTCATCACGACCTGGCGCGTTTCATATTTCATTCTCGATAATATTTTTTATGACCGCGCCGCATTGCGATACCCCTCCACAGCCGAACTGGCGGGGTTTATCGGCGGATTCTTTGGACTGGTGGGATTGCTCGGTTTCGTCACCGACATGTTTTTGACGGGGCGAATCATCTCACGCTTTGGCCTGCGTGCAGGTCTATTGGCCACCCCAGCGCTGACAGTTTTATGCACTGCCGCCCTGGCCGTGACGGGCAGCATCAACCCGAACCTTATCCTTGTTCTCTTCTGGCTGGCCGTAGCAGGGAAATTTGCCAACGAAGGGGTCGGCTTCTCGCTCGACCAAACGGCTTCGGCGTTGTTGTATCAACCCATCGCCGAAAGTGACCGTATTCGCGCCCAAACCATTACAGAAGGGATCGTTCAGCCGCTTGCCATTGGTCTGGCAGGCCTATTGCTCCTGCTGTTCAACACCATACTAAAATTCGACGCGATCCAACTTTCATTCATTTATCTTCTTTCGGGCGCAATTTGGATCGGCATCTGCCTCGCCTTGATCCGCGCCTACCCCAATGCATTGACCGAAGCCCTGCACAAACATCGCTTTGGAGATAAAGGCATTCCACTTGCCGACCTGGTCAGCAAAGAAATCGTCATCAACGCATTGAAAAGCCCGCATCCAAATGAAGCACTGTACGCATTGGAATTGCTTGAAAAAAGCGGTAGTGAAAACTTCACTGAGATTCTCATTCAACAACTTCGGTCTCCCTATCCCGAGGTGCGGATCTACGCCGCGAAAAGCATTGAACGATTGAAAATCAATGAAGCCCTCAGCGAGATCGAAGTTTTGTTCCAAAAAGATGCCGTTCCCAACGTACGGCAGATCGCAGCTTGCACGTGGTCTGCCTTGTCGAAGAATGCAAAAGATGCCTTGAAATTGGTGAACAGCCCCGACACGAACACTTCACACGGCGTTGTAGTTGGCCTTCTCAGGACACGAAAAATCAACGAGGTGCAGGAGGCATATCAACACCTGAGGTCACTTGCAGGGTCGGAACATGCTCATGAAAAGCTGCAAGCCGCCAATCTTTTGGTTGAGATCGCAAACCCACAAATGGTCGAGGTCTTGACGCCGCTTTTACAAGACGAATCCATTGAAGTAAAAAAAGCTGCGTTACGTGCCGCCGCAAAAACACATCATCCAGATGTTTATCCGCTGGTGATCGCAGCCCTTGCCTCACCCCAAACCCGCAGTCTGGCATTCAACGCTCTGGTTGCAGGAAGAGAAACCGCCCTGCCAGAGATCATCCGCAGCATCAAGGATGAAAGCCTGCATCGCCGCATCCACCTGAGATTGGTCCGCGCCTGTGCGCACATCAAAGGCGATGCGGTTCATGTCCTCGAAAGCTGGATCAACCACCACAATGTCAGCTTGCGCTCACGGGTGTTGACTGCTTTGCACGAGTGTAGATACAAGCCCGAGGGGCGATCCATGCAGATCGTGCAGAATCAGATTGAGGTTGAGTTAAGACGCGCCGCATGGTTGTTATCCTGTCTGGGGGATTTGCAATCCACCCCAAAAACGGAAGCCATCATCCGCGCTTTCAACGATGACTTGGCCGAAACGCGCGATCGCTTGTTTTATCTTTTCGGTTTTTTACATGAACCGCACATTATCCATCGTGCCCGCGCAGCGATCGCACGCAATGATGAAAACCGAACCGCCTACGCCATCGAAGTGATGGATGCCACACTTTCACAATCTCATAAAGCTGCATTCATCCCACTCCTTGAAAACTTCCCCGCTGCAGAGCGGCTGCAAAAAATGGGAACGCGCTACAAACAGGATAAACCACGCACCAGCCGAATCATTGACATCCTCACCAACGCCCTTGCACATGAAAACCCATGGCTGGTTGCAAACGCGATCGAGATCGCCCGCGAAGTGGGGATTGCGGAAAGTCAGGTGATCATAGAATCCCTGACGGGTTCAAAAGAATCGTTGATCGTCCGTATTGCCAGGCAAAAGAGAACGGAGAAAAATATGCTATCCACCGTCGAACGAGTCATTATCCTAAAATCACTACGCATGTTCGCAGATACACCCGATGAAGCGCTCGCAGAATTGGCCGATCTCCTGCAAGAGATGAGTGTGATGCCTGGTGAAACTGTTATCAAGGAGGGAGAAACAGGCGAAAGCCTGTACATTATCGTGGACGGAAAAATGGAAGTGGTGGACGACAACCGTGTCTTAAATCAGTTGGGGGCGCGGGCGGTTTTCGGCGAGCTTTCACTGCTCGATTCTTCGCCGCGCTCAGCCACAGTCCGCGCTTTGGAAGAGACCTCGCTCCTGCGCCTTGACCAGACACCCTTTTACGAGATCATGAGCGACTATGTGGAAGTAGCGATGGGAACGATCCACATGCTCACCCGCAATCTGCGCGCCCGCACTGGTGATGTGCTCGAACTCAGCCGCATCCTTGGACAGTAACCATGCCCAATTCTTTTTCCATTCGCCCCGCTGTTCAAGCTGACACTTTAGCCCTTTCACGGCTGGTAATACAACTCTACGCCGCCGAATTACCCGGTGCGTTGACAGGCCCCATCGACGGACAGGAAGCACTTTTTCGATTCACCCTTGAAGCGAACGGGGAAAATGCGCTGAAAAACCGCTATGTGATGTGCGACGAAAAGGGGAACATCCTCGCAACAGGCATGATCCAGTTCAGTGATGAGCCAACCTTTGAACGTGCCCCGGATGGAACGGTTTCGAATGCATTTCGGCTGCTGGGCACACCTGCAGCTTTGAAATTGTTCCTGACCGTGGCGCGGAGCCTCATCGGTGTGCAAAAACACGAAGACATGGAAAGTGCCCTCATCCACAGCGTTGTTGTAGATCAAAACCTGCGCGGAAAAGGGATCGGAGTGCAGTTGATGACCCACCTTGAAGAGAGAATCTGCGAGCATGGGGTCAAAAAATCCCGACTGCAGGTACTCGAAGACAATATATCCGCAGTTCCGTTCTATCAAAAATTAGGCTACAAACAGATATCGAAATCACCCTGGTGGGTCTCTTTGCTTTCCTGGAGCAGCCTCGGCATGGAAAAGAACCTCGCCTGAATGGATGTGTTTCCAATTGGCTTTTTTTCGAATCTTGAATCTGCTATAATAAAAACATGGCAACGCTTCCCCCCACTGAACAACCAACTCCCCCTCCCCTAACTCCTGAACAACTGGCTGAAATCCGTGAACAGGAACGCAAGCAAAAACAAATGATGTACGGCATTGTTGCCGTCATTGTATTGCTTGTCGCCCTGCTTGGCGTGGCGATCTACTTCCTGCTTCAACCCAACACCCCCACAGACAAGATCCGCGATGTCTTCATCATCGTCGTGGCCCTTGAAACACTGGTCATCGGTGTGGCACTGGTCGTCCTCATCGTCCAGTTGGCCAGCCTCATCAACCTGTTACAAAATGAAGTGCGCCCCATTCTGCATGCCACCAGCGAAACCGTCAACACCCTGCGCGGCACAGCGGAATTCCTTGGCGAAAACGTGGTGGAGCCTGTTATCAAACTAAATGGCTATCTGGCTGGTTTGAAGCGTATGTTAGAATTAATGGGCATCAAGCCCAAATAAAAAAACAACTAACCAATCAACAAAGGAGTATTCCCATGTCTGACCGTGATGAATTTGGAGCTTTTCTCGTAGGTTTCGTAGTTGGCGGCCTTACTGGCGCCGTCGTTGCCCTGCTCTTCGCTCCGCAATCTGGCGAAGAAACCCGCGCCCTGATCAAAGACAAGTCAATCGAACTGCGTGACAAGGCTCAGATGTCTGCTGAAGAAGCCTACGCCCGCGCCGAACAGCTTGCTGCTGATGCCCGCGCCCGCGCCGAAGAACTGAGCAAGGAAGCCCGCGCCCGCGCCGCCGAATTGGCCAGTGAAGTCCGCGAACGCGGCAAAGGTGCCCTCGAAGCTGTCCGCAGCAAGGCTGGCAAAAAGGCTGACGGAAGCGAAGCCGCCGCAGGCTAAAGCATTTGCAAAATGAAAAGGGTTTGACTGCGCAGTCAAACCCTTTTTTTATCCATGCTTATGAAAAATTTCATGCGGGTGTTCTTTCACCTGCTTTACCATCCATTCGCCTTCACCTACGACCTTGTTGCCGCTGTCGTTTCTTTTGGGCAGTGGAAAAACTGGGGCCGAAGCATTCTCCCATTTATCGAAGGGACTCGCATCCTTGAGCTTGGTCATGGTCCCGGGCATTTGCAACGCTTCCTCCTGGACCTGAAACTTGATCCTGTTGCAATTGACGAATCAGCACAGATGGGAAAACTCGCCAGAAAACGCATTGGCCCAACCCACAAACTAACCCGCGGACTTGCCCAAACCCTGCCATTCCAAACCGCATCCTTCGATTGTGTCATTTCCACCTTTCCCACAGAATATATTTTTGACCCTCGAACACTCTCCGAGATCAAACGCATCCTCAAACCCGCAGGCAGACTGGTGGTGGTGCCAGCGGCATTTCCCTCGAACCGATTCTTGAAATGGCTTTACAAAGTCACTGGTGAAAATCCGCAAGCCCTTGACGACAATTTGAAAAAACGTCTTGTTGCACCATTTACACAGATCGGTTTTTTAACCGAAGTACAAATCAAAGAGGTAAAATCCAGCCGAGTGGTCATCCTGGTTGCAAAAAAATAAAGGCAGGCCGTCATTTCCCCATCTTTAGAAGTAGCCTGAAAGGAACTTAAAAATGGAAAACGAACAACAACAAGTCTTGCGAAAAGAAGCGCTCGGGAATAACGTAATCCGCATAATTGGCATCCTCAGTTTTCTATTCACCCTGTTTTCCTGCGCTGGTGCGGTGATGCTTGATCTCGTTGGGCAAAAAGCCATCGGCAAGGTGTCGAATGCGGCGGTCAACTGCCCGCCAGGAAAAACCTGCTGGACAGGGAGGGTAGATTTCACAACCGAGCAGGGCGAACAGGTAACCTTCCACCCACTGACCGCCCCCATGTTATTTGACTTTGATCCCTTCCTCAGCGGCAGGTCGTATGCCGATTATGGAAATTATCAAGTGAGATACTTTGCCCCCTTTCCAAAGTTTGCGAAGGTAAAGCTGGCTTATTTTCTTGAATACAGTACTCAGGTGACGGGATGTTGTTTTGGAGTTTTCATGCTCTTAATCGCGTCGGCCTTTTCCACAAAGCCAGGTAAACCGCACAAACCTTTGGTGATCGATTTAAGTAAATTCAGAAACAAGTAGTTTGTTCTGCGCTGAATTCAAGTAAAATCAGCCGAACAAAAATTGGAGAAAGCCTTATGTTGAAAAAATTACGTGAACCTGTTAATAGTCTCACCCATTGGGGTGGAGCCATCCTTGCCCTGGCGGGTTTGATCGCCCTGCTCATCGTCGGCTGGAGCACACCTGCCAAGATCATTTCGCTGACCATTTATGGGGTCAGCCTGATCGCCATGTTCTCAGCCAGTGCCACTTATCATATGGTACGCGTAAAAGACAAGGCGCTGGAAATCTTCCGCAAGATCGACCATGCCGCCATTTTTCTTCTGATCGCAGGCACCTACACCCCATTCTGCATCAACGCCTTTACAGGCTTTTGGAAATGGGGCATGATGAGCATCGTCTGGTCGTTGGCCCTGATCGGTATTGGCGTGAAGATCTTCTATATCCGCTCGCCGCGCTGGCTGAATGCGGGGATTTATGTGTTGATGGGTTGGATCAGCGTCATTGCAGGCGGACAAATGCTCGCCGCCCTGCCAACCTGGGTCTTTGTGTGGTTGCTCATCGGCGGCGTGGTGTATACGCTTGGCGCTGTGGTGTATGCTACAAAAATATTCAACTTTATACCGGGTGTGTTCGGCTTCCATGAAGTCTGGCATATTTTTGTTTTGCTGGCCGCCGCCGCGCATTTTGTCGCTGTGATGGGCGTGGCATTATAAAATCGCTGCAATAATATTTTCAGGAGGAATTGACCATGTTTTTCGGATTTGACTTGAAAGAAATCTTGATGTTCCCGTTCAAAGACCAGGAATCGCGCAAATATTTCCTGATAGGCTGTCTGGTTGCATTGGCGGCATTCTTCATTCCCATCGTTCCGTATTTGGTTTTGTTCGGTTATGCCGTGCGCATCGCTCGCCAGGTTATGAACAACGAGTCGCCTCGCATGATCGCATGGGACGACTGGGGCGGCATGGTCAAAGACGGGGTGAAAGTATTTGGCATCCGCCTGATTCTCGTCTCTCCGATTCTCATTCTGCTCATTCCTCTCATCATTTCGTCAATTGCATTTCCGATCGTGATGAATTCCGTCAACAGCTCGGAAATCGAATCTGTCGCCACGGTTTTCTCTTTGCTTGTATTTGCCAGCCTCTGCTGCATCATTCCGCTGTCAATTCCACTGGGCCTGATCATTCCCGGTGCGGAAATGCACGTCATCGAAAAAGATGACTTTATGGCGGGCCTCCGCTTCAAGGAATGGTGGCCGATATTCCGCGCCAACCTGAGCGGATTCATCGCCGCCCTTGCGATCACCTATGTGGTATCCATGGCTGTGACTTTGGTGATCCAGATCCTCGGCGCCACACTCATCCTTGCCTGTCTGGTACCGTTCCTCCTGCTTGGCATGACCCTTCACCTCACGATACTCATGTTTGTGTTGGGTGCACAGGCCTATAAAGTCGGTAAGGAAAAACTGGCTCAACAACCCGAAGATTCTGCCCCAGCCCCAGCACCAGCGGAATAAACTCGGCAGTTAATATCGTGAAATCAAAGCAGGTGGATGTTGTTAAAAAGCAACATCCACCTGCTTTTTGTGTAGATAGTACGCAAACTTCAAACCCGCTATTATTTCAGTATCTGGAATAAATTACTGTAATCATCCGTCCAGGGTTTGATCGCGGTGACATAAGAATCGAAATCGGCTGAATGTGATTTGATCGCAGGAATCTCCAGAAGCGACGAATCGCGTGCCAACAAGACCCAGGAGGAAGGAAAGCCATTGTCCCCGCCTGATGCAGGTCTGTCAATTTGGATCATGCTCAAGTCATATTCCTGCGCCATCAACCAAAGGATCGGACGCAGATCAAGGTGTCGGTTTGAAATATGAGCGGCAATGACCCCATCCTTTGCAAGGTGCTCAAGGTACAAGGCGAATGCCTCACGCGTCACCAAATGAACGGGGATCGAATCGCTGCTGAAAGTATCCAAAACAAGGACATCAAAATCCTGCCGCTGACCTTTGGCCAATTCCTGTTCAAGAGAGATTCGCGCGTCACCTGTCACGGTTACCACTTCAGCCCTGCTGTCGCTCAGAAAAGAAAAATACCCGCCTGCTCCTTCGGCCAGTTGCACCACCGTTGGGTTGATCTCATAAAACCGATAGAGGTCGCCCGTTTCTCCATAAGCAGCCAGGGTCCCTGCACCCAAACCCAGCACCCCCACCCGCAGACCATGCCCACGGCGGGGATGGTTGAGCAGGAGCAGCCCCACACCGCTATCCTCCACATAATACGTGGTGGGGCGTGAACGGTCATCTAAAAATTGCAATCCATGCACGGTCACACCGTGGACCATGGAATTGGCTTCGCCATCCCAATCAAAGACACGGATCACACCGTAAAAATTTCTCTCCACAAAAAGCGGACCATCCTCACGATTCAACCCCAACGCCAGCAAGACAGCGCCAAGCACGAATGCAGCGACCATTATTTGTGCCTGCCGTTCCATGCGCGAGTGCAAACCAGGCCACAACAGCGCCACCAGAAAAACCACTACAAGCAGCCAACCCAGATAAAACTCCCAATACCCGCTAAAAAGATATGGCGCCGCCAAATTCACAAACAAGCCGCCCGCCGCACCACCAAGCGAAACCATCAGGTAAAAACTGGTCAGGTGATCGGCTTGTGGGCGCAAACGGTACAATTCTCCATGGCAGATCATGCAAGCCAGAAACAACAGCAGGTTATACACAATGATCTGAACCAGCACGTTCAAAGATTCGGTTTTGGTCAACACCCAGAGCATTGCCACTGAAACCAAACTAAACAGCAATGCATAGATACGCCGCTCATACCACCGCGAATCAGAAAAAGCCAGAACGAACGAAAGCAGATACACCCCCAACGGCAGGATCCACAAAAAGGGAATCACCGCCACCTCCTGCGAAACCTGGTTGGTCACAGAAAGCAGAAAGAGCGAGGCTGTTCCACTCAGAAGAATCCACAAGACATGCAACGCAAGCGCAGGTGTTTCGGTCCGTAGAGCGTTCCTGCCAAATTCAGACTCGTTGCGGGTTCGCCAGCTTAAGATTCCCACAATAACCGAAAAAACGAAAAACACGATCGCCCAACCCCATCCCTGGTAAAACACGGAAAAAGCAGGCTCCACGAATAGCGGATATGCCAGCAACCCCAACAGCGACCCAATATTCGACAAGGCATACAAACGCGCGTAAGACCGCTCAGGGAAAATGCGACTGTACCATGCCTGCATCAAGGGCCCGTTGGCAGCCAGCACAAAATACGGCAAACCGACCGAGGCCGTCAGGATCAAAAAAACATCCAACACTGGCAGGCCCGTCATGGCAAAGTGTATGTTTGCAGGTGGAGTGATCGGCGACGACCACACCAGCCCAAGGGTCGTCAGAATCGCGATCGTCCCGCCCAGCACGGCCAGATGAATCCATCCCTGTTTTGGGCGTTTCACCAGCCAGTAGGCGTAGGCATATCCGCCTGTGAGCAGCACTTGAAAAAACAACATGGCCGTAGACCACACCGCAGGCGTGCCGCCGAACCACGGTAAAATCAATTTCCCGATCATCGGCTGAATCTGAAACAAAAGAAAAGCTGAAATAAAAATGCTCAGAGAAAATAAAATCATCTCGCCTCCGCGTTTTATTGTATTCAACCACGCTTAAAACGGGATAATAAATTCACGAGGAAATTCCATGCGTCCATTTGAAATCGTCATTCCAATTCTGCTTGCCATTTATTTATTCTGGCCCAATCCACGTCCGCTTTTGATACGCCTTGCGCCCGCATTTGCACTGGCCGCCACCTTGATTCACTTTACGTTTGAAGGCTATCGCTGGCAGATGATCCCGCTTTACGTTTTATCCCCGATCCTCGCGGCAAGCGGATTGATCAAATTCACCAAAGTTGACTCACCCTCTTTTTCTTCGGTTTGGAAGGAAAGGATCGGTCGCGGACTCACCCTGGGCCTGCTCGCCGTTTCGACGGTAATCCCTGCCCTGCTGCCTGTTCCCCAGATCCCCACCCCCAGCGGGTCACTCAAAATTGGCACAGTGATCTACGAATTCACCGACACTTCGCGGACAGAACTATATTCTGACGACAAGAGCGAACCCCGCCGTTTTATGGTTCAGGCCTGGTACCCTGCCACACCCCAAAAATCAGACCAGCACGCTCAGTGGATGTCCAACGCGGAGACCTTCGCCCCTGCCATTTCGGGTTACCTCAACCTGCCTTCATTTTTCCTCGATCATCTTGCACTGGTGAATGTTCCTGCCTATGAAAATGCGCAAGTGGCCAAAACGGATACGGGCTACCCCATCATTGTGTTTTCGCATGGCTGGAATGGCTTCAACGCCCAGAACACGGGGCAGGCACTCGAATTGGCAAGCCGCGGGTATGTGGTGATCGCAGTGCAGCACACCTACGGCGCGGTTGTCACAGTGTTTCCTGATGGAACAGTTGCCCCCAATAACCCACAAGCCCTGCCTGAAGATGCCAATGACCCAAATTACGAAGTGGTGGCGCGGAAGCTGGTAAATCAATGGGCTGGCGATATCTCTTTTACGCTGGACCAGTTTGCAGGTCAGAACCAGGATTCGGAAAGTATTTTCTTCCAAACCTTGGACCTAAGCCGAGTCGGTGTGTATGGACATTCCACAGGCGGCGGAGCGGCGATTCAATTCTGCGGAACCGATCCACGCTGCAAAACCATTCTCGGCATGGACCCATTCATGCGCCCCGTTTCTGAAGAGGTGCTTCAAAATGGTTTATCGCAACCGTCGTTCTTTATGTTCAGTCAGGGCTGGGCCGATGTAACCGACAGCAAAAATAACCAGTTGTTCAATCAGTTCCAGCCGAATCTGGGTGACAATCGCGGCATCATCGTCATTTCCGGAACGAAGCATTTTGACTTCAGCGATTTGCCCCTGCTTTCCCCCATCGCACCGCAGCTTGGGTTGAAAGGTCCGCTCAACGGTGGGCGTGTGGTTGAGATCGTGAATTCGTACCTGCTGGGTTTCTTCGAAATGACTTTGAAAAATCAGCCGTCAGAGTTATTCAATGGGAATTTCGCAGATTTCAACGAGGTAAAGGAGAGAAACCAATGATAAACAAGCGCAGAGCTTCGACCATCTTTTTGATTCTAGGATTGGTGTTTCTTGTCATCGGCATCGGCATGGACAATACAACATTTTCATACGCAGCCATCGCCTTTGTGTTGATCTCTCTGGTATTGGGCGGACGCTGGCTGCGACCGCGTAAAAGATAACCCACACACAAGCGGTATTATTTTTCCCTTCCAGAACGCAGGTCACGCCGCAAAATGGCAGAACGGAAAATGCGGTCGAGAAATCCGTCGTGACCGTCTTTATCCCACGAAATGGGCAGGTCAGACATGCTGCGATCATCGGGGCCGTAATACAAGATTCCGCAATTGGGGTTGATCTCCAGAATCACAAGCTCTCCATTTGGCCTCACACGGATATCCACCCGTGCATACCCTGTTCCGTCCATGACTTGAAACATCTGCCTGCTAACTTCCTGCACTGAGCGGACAAGGCCTTCACCCTCCAAAGGAACGATGAAGGTATCCCAATTCAGCCACTTGACCTCCATGTGCATGAAGGTTTCGCCAACAGGGAATTTGACCTCAACAGGCAGGTATGCAAACGGATTCGCCAGATCGTCGGGATTATCGGCCACCAGACACGAAACCTCCCGACCTTCGATAAATTCCTCCACCCGCGCCGATCCGTACTCGGAAAAATTTCTCTGAAACTGTTCTTCCAATTCTTCGAAAGAGTCCACGCGTGAGTGCGGGGTCAAACCTGCACTGCCAAAACTGTTGGGGTGTTTGACGATCAATGGAAACCGCAATGCATGCGCCTGGCTCAAATCTTGCACAGACCTGGCGTTGAAACCGCGGGCAAAATTCAGCCCGCGTGCTTCGGCGGCGGTTTGCATCTGTTCACGAGTGGGGTTATAGAACTTTGAATCGGCTCCAGTAAAAGGCACGCCCAGCGATTCCAAAGTCTGCACTACGGAAAAGCCCGAATCTGCATCGTTGTCATCTGCGCCTTCGCAAATATTCAAAAAGACATCGTAGTTTTTTTGCTCCACAACCTGCCTGATGAAATCACTCACGGGCGGTGTTACTGTAAAAAAATCCCACTCATGGGCACGAAAAAACACAGATGGATTGTAGTCTTCAATGGCTTCGTCACTTAAGATGCAAACTCGCATAAGGCCTCACTCACTTATAAACTGGTAGTCCCATTATATTCGCTCCTGTCGTACTTGAAATCTCATTCTCTGGTAGGTTGTCAGATGTAAAAGAATTCAATACACTCGAAAAATTACAAACCAAATCAATTGGAGGAGTTTTATGGAAAACCACGAATTCGATTTCTGGCTTGGTGAATGGGACGTGACCTGGGGCGAAGGAGTGCATGGCACAAATCGCGTGGAAAGCATTCTGGATGGCGCCGTTATTCAGGAAAATTTCAACGGGGATGGATTGATCGGGATCAGCGTATCCGTTTTCAGCAGGGAAGATTCGCGTTGGCATCAGACCTGGGTGGATAACTCGGGCAGTTATCTCGACTTCGTCGGTGAATTCGTGGACGGGAAAATGATCCTCAGCCGCAACGGGATCGCGGAAGGAAAACCGATCAAACAACGCATGGTCTGGTTCGATATCTCAGCGAATCAATTTCGATGGAACTGGGAACGCTCCGATGATGATGGCGCAACCTGGCGCGCGCTCTGGGAGATACAGTACCAACGTAAGGCTTAGGCTTATTTTTCGAGTCACCTATAATGCGGGAAACCCAAGGAGAATGAGATGAATAAAAATACCCGCATTATGGTCAGCAGTGTTGCAGCCATTTTTGTGCTTGCCTGTGCCTGTCCGGCCACCAGCCTGCCCACAATCAATACCCAACCCACCACACCACCCTTCGTGGTACCACCCACTCAAGCCATCCCCCCAACGCAAGACGGCTTCGAAGTTCCAACCCTGCCGCCTCTGGAAGACACCAACATCTTGATGAGTGATGACTTCAACGAATTTAGCAGCCGCATCGAAACGACCAGTGACGAAACGGGCTCATCCGAGATCAAGGATGGGGTGTACATTTTGCGAGCCAATGGCGATGTGTGGAACTGGGGTAAGTCCAACTCGGAATTCAGCGACACCGTCATCGAAGTAGATGCTTCCATGACGGTTGGCCCAGCCAATAACAATGCAGGGATTGGGATCATCTGCAGAATGCAAACCCGCGAAGACACAAGCATTGACGGGTACCTTCTTGCCATTAGCGCAGACGGTTACTATTCCATTCGTAGCATCCTGGCAGGTTCGATGGAACCGCTGGTGGACTGGACCTATTCGGACACGATCGTTCAAGGAAGCGGACATAACATCATCCGCGCCACTTGTGACGGGAACAGCTTGATTTTGGAAGTCAACGGCGAACAGGTAGCCACAGCCGCAACCATCTCTGGCGGCCCCGAATCAGGCCCAATGGCATTTTCAGTTGTTTCCTTCGAGTCAGCAGAGCCGACGGTGGAAGTCCACTTCGACAATTTGGTTGTCACAGCGCCATAATCGTGAAAGCCTGAACAACAATTCAAAAAGGCAGGCAAACGCAATATTGCGTTTGCCTGCCTTTCGTTTTTATCTCAAGGTTACTTTTTTGAACGCATTTTCTGGCGAGCCAACGCCGCCTGAAATATTCGGTCAAAAAAACCTTTGTATCCATCTGGATCATACAGGATCATGTAATCAGCAGGGCCGTATTCTTCGGGCTTAAACATGATGCCGCCATTGGGGTTGATCTCAAGAATGAACAACTCTCCCTGATCATTCATGCGGATATCGCAACGGCCATATCCAGAAACTCCCATCGCAAGATACATCCGCCTGGCAATATCGTGCAGTTTTTCAATGAGTGCAGGGTCTTTCACTTGATTGAAATCAAAGGGGACATCGTAATTCCATTTCACATCCACATGCCAGAAATCTTCATTGGGAGGGAAGACCAACTCTGCAGGCGGGTAGGCAAATGGCTGGCTGAGGTCATTTGCATTTTCAACAACCAGCACATTGTATTCCTTGCCGACAATGAACTCCTCCATGCGAGCCGCACCAAACTCGGAACAGATCCGCTTTACCTGCGCCAGAACCTGCTCAAGGGTCTCGGCGCGCGATTCGCGGGTCATGCCTGTGCTGCCATAGCTTTTTGGATGCTTGACCATGATGGGATAGCGCAGATTTTTGACCAATTCCCGCGCTTCATCCTCACCCGTAACATGGTACCCTTTCACAAAACTGACGCCATGCGCCTCGGCAATGGCCTGCATTTCTTCACGGGTCGGGTCAAAGCAATTTGAATCAGCCCCTGTAAACGGCAGACCCAGTTTCTCCAGAGCTTCCACCACTTCGATGGCCTGATAGCCCTGCTCATGATCCTCTTCATCTTCAAACTCATACCCCTCGCAGACGTTCAAAAAAACATCAAATTTTTTACTTTCAGAGAGCGCGCGTATTTTTTCTTCCACGGGCGCGGTCAGGGTGACCATTTCCCAATCGTAATCTTTCAAATAGGGAGATGGGTTGAAGTCATCGATAATTTCATCCGAAAGTACACACACACGCATGAGGTCACCTCTTCGTTTTTTTTGTCATTATCATATAGAACCAGTATTCATACAATGTTTTTACAAAAAAAGACATGACACATCTCGAAATTTTCTTTCCGAAGATGCATCATGTCTTCCACGGGTTGACCTCCCCCCCAGGTCCTTGCATTACTTTGTCTCAGTCACCTTACGAATACTGCGCGGCTGCTCTGTGTTGTAGCCTTTCGCCACCGTCAGATGATAGGCAAACAACTGTGCTGGCAAAATATTCACCAACGGCGAAAGCCATTCAGGCACATCCACTGGAATGCTCAGCGGAACCTGCGCCAGTGCCAATGCCCGCTTATCGTTCGAGATGACGATCAACTCGGCGGCAATATCCGAGCGCAGACGGTTGAGCATTTCAAGCATGGAATTGAACACCTTCCCTTTTGGCGCCACTGCAAAAACAGGATATCCGCTTTCCACCATCGCGATCGGACCGTGCGCAAAATCCGCAGAGGAATATGGTTCCGCAATGATGTAGGTCAACTCTTTGAGTTTCAACGCCCACTCGAATGCAGTGGCATAGTTGAATCCGCGGCCAAGGACAACGGTCTGGTCAATGTAGCGGTAACGCTGCGCAGCTTGAGCGAGAAAATCATTTTGCTTTAGCGATTGCCTCATCCAGGCCGCCACCTTGCTCAAGTCATTCCACTGAGCCTTGTTTCCGCTCAATGCCGCAGAAAGCATCGCCACAGACATCAACTCTGTAGTGTAGGTCTTCGTTGCCGCCACCGCTTTTTCAGTACCTGCGTGAATATCCAAAACAAAATCCGAGGCCTGCGCCAACGGCGAATCGGGCTCATTGGTAATGGAAAGGGTTTGGCAACCCTGTTTTCTGCCTTCCTCCAAAACGCTGACAATATCCGGGGACTTACCCGATTGTGACACACCGATCACCAGCGCATTTTTCAACTTCGGCGGGCGCTTGTAATAGGTGAACAAGGAAGGCGTAGCCAGCGCAAGCGGAAGACCGTTCATTGCCCCAAGCAAATAGTTTGCATAGCGCCCTGCATTATCGGAGGTACCGCGTGCTGCAAGGAACACATACTCGATATCGCGTTTTTTGATCTCAGCAGCGATCCGCTCCACGTTTTTCCGCTGCGAAGCCAAAAGCGCCTTGATTCTTTCAGGCTGTTCGTTGATTTCAGAAAATAGTGTCATGCGTTCATCCTGCCGATGCGGCTTTTCACATCCACTGCGAACCGTTGAATGAATTCCTGGGCGAATTCTGCAGGATCCATCTTTGCATCGTTCATCAACGGGGTCATATCCATTGCGTAGGAAAGGCCAGTTGTGGCGTCCACACCGTGCGATTCAAAATACGTGGCATTGGCACGGCGGCGACCCATCGAAGCGAGGTCATATCGTTTGCCCCCCACGATCTGCGAATCGAACACACCCAACAAAGCGGCCTGCAAATTTTCATGATTGGAGACATCCATCAACACCTTGTCGGAATCGACCATCCAATCCAGTGCGCGCCAGACCTCACACCCCACGATTCTTTCTGGACGTTCGGACTGGTCCAGCATTCGAAGGGCAGCGATCACCCTGAGAGCCACTCCCACATGTGTATCGTGTTTATCGGCAAGGTTATGGGTGTAGACGTATCTGGGTCTGGTTGCCCGAAGCAACTTGAGAATATCCTCCACAGGTTCGGTGCGCGAGACATCCTTGATAACCTTGCTGGGAATATCAAGCATCACCTGCGCGGCAAACTCGCCCACCACAGCCGCTTTGCGCTGCTCCTTGAAGCGGACAAGGCGCATTTCATCGTCGGTGTAGTTTTCGTACAGGCTGTTGCGCGGAGAACCGCGGCCATCGGTCACGACCACGCCTGTGAACCATTTTTCCTTCTGCTGAAAACATTCGATGATCGGCTGGGCAGCCATGATCTCAATGTCGTCTTGATGCGCGGCAAGGCACAGGTGTGTTGTACGAGCCAGCGCCTTTTCCACAGGCTCAAGGTCAGGGACGAAGATTTCGGCAGTATCAAGATGAAATTTCATAGGACTCCTTTATTGGATAGCTGAAATGATATCAATTAATCACAGGCAAACTAGCCGCAGCCACAGACTGCCCCACACGGCGGATTTTCTCATCGGGCAAATGCAGTTCCACTTTCTGCAACAACTCAGGGAATTCAACCTCGAAGACCTTCTTTGCGCCTTCGATAAGCAGGTCACCGCCGCGGCCTGAGGTGCAGCGTCCCAGAATCAACACGTGCTTCATGTCGTAAAAATCAGCATAGTGGGCAATGCCATATCCAAGGTAAATGCCCATACTCCGCCAGATGTTGACAGCGCCCTCATGCCCTGCCTCCAGTTTTTCCTGCACGAACTTCAACTTCTCGGCATCGGTCACTTCGGAGGGAATATCAATACCAGCTTTTGGCGCAAGGCGAAATACACACTGCTGTGAAAAATATGAGGAACCGCAACCCATGTCACCCGACCATTCTTCTACAGGTGCGCTCGGGCTGTAATCGATCGGCGCAAAAGCCAGTTCGTTCAGCCACCCCATGATATGACCTTCCATATTCACGTAACCTGCAGCCTCACTGGAACCGAGGGCAATGCCCAAAATCCCGTCATCTTCAATGGACATGGAGCCTGCCAGTGCGGTCACATCGCCATCGTTGATAACTTCCAACGGGACATTCATTTCTTTTTGGATTTTGGAAAACATCTCCTTGATCTCGCCAAATCGTTCACGCGGAACACTGCGGAACAACGAAGCAACCATTGGGCGGTTGTCGATGTAAATCCCAGCCGAACTGCCGCCGATCGCATCCACGCGGGGCATTTTGCTGGCGGCGGTTCGGATGGCAGTCACAATTTCGCGATAGTGATATTCGGGATCGGAATTTTTTCGCGGCTCCCAAATGACCTCTTCGCTGTAAATGGGTGTTCCATCCACCACAGCGCTGACTTTGCGGTCGGAGGCACCAAGATCAAACCCAATGCGGCACCCTTGCAAATTACGGCCGACCAGTTTCCCCGTTTCGCGCGAAGCGGGCACTTCATCCAATGCACATGCAAGAATTTTCAAAGGCCGCTCATACACCTGCTCACCCATGAACTCCCAATCGAATTTACGCTCACCCTGTGCGGAATAAAGCATTTGCAGGTATTCAGCCACCCGTGGAGAGTTGCCGACATGCAATGTATGCCCGCCGCGCTGCCAAAGCAAAAACTTGACAATGCGTTCGACGTACAAAAAATTATCCTCAAAATCTGGGTGGTCAGGCGGGAGGATCTTCGTTTCAAAACGCGAGACTTCGCCGCCATTACGCTCCAACCCCAAAAGCAAAGGGGAAGTTGCCGCCTGATAAAAAAACCGATTTGCCAGCACGGCAGGCCGAAAACCTTCATCCAAAGGCGGGACAACACGCGGGGGGATCAATTGAAAGGTCATAAGTTTTCCTCGTTGAACAAAAGTGAATAATCATCTAACAACAGAAACGCTGCAGCGCCCAGAATGCAGGCGCGATAATCCAGTTTGCCAAGTTCAAGTTTGGTGGCACCTGACATGCGAGTCAATGCCGCCGCACGCATGGACGCCTCAACTTCAGAAAGCCATGCAGGGCCAAAACGGGTCATATCGCCAGTGAGGACGATCTTTTGAATATTCAAGGTGCCGATCAGGTTGGCAAGGGAAACACCGAGAAAATGCGCAGCCTTGGTTACGATATCCACTGCGCGCGCCTCACCAGCGAGAAACGCTTCACTCACCGCCTCCAGCGAATCAGCATTCATTTGCCGCAACACCGCGCGGACACTGGCAACGGTTTCAAGGCAGCCGCGCTTCCCACACCGACAGGTTTCACCGTTCTCCTGTACGACAACATGCCCGATCTCACCTGCACCACCGCCATCCCCTTGAAACAATCGTCCATTAATTAGAATGCCCGCCCCAATGCCATACCGTGCGTTGACAACGATCAAATTCTCATCAGGTCTATGATCGCCGCCATACACAAACTCTCCTATGGCAGCCGCCTGGCTGTCATTTAATACTGAGACGGGAACCTTGTATTTTTTTTCAAGCAAAGCACCCAGAGGCAGATCCTGCCAATCGAGATTGACAGCGTTGAGCACCACACCCTCGCGGGTGTTTACCAACCCTGGTGTGCCAATGCCAATGCCAATGATGGGTTTCAATTTCTTTTTGAAGAGCTGATCCATGATTTGATACACAAATTGCAGGCCTTTTTCACCATCGCTTTCATGTACATCCAATTCGATGGTTTCCTTGATCTCCCCCTTCAAATTGACAAGCGCACCGATGAATTTATCCTGCGCCAAATTCAACCCAACGACATACCGTGCATCGGCGATCACACTCAGCAGGATCGGCGATTTGCCGCCGATGGAAGCACCATGCCCCACTTCACAAACCAAACCTTCGGCGATCAGACCAGCCACTACATCTGAAACCGTGGTGCGGGTCAGGTTCGTGAGGCGTGCAATATCAGCGCGGCTGATGCTCTCCTGCAAAAATATGGTGCGCAGGACCAGGTCGCGATTATGCTGCTTCGTTTGTTGATGCGTCGCTTTTTTCAATGGTTATCCGTGTGAAAATCCAGGCAAAGGACTTTGTAAATTCAATGGACAAACTAAGGGCATTGTACAGATTCACCCACAAAAAGTCA
The DNA here is from genome assembly GCA_035339375.1 of Anaerolineales bacterium. Taxonomy (GTDB): domain Bacteria; phylum Chloroflexota; class Anaerolineae; order Anaerolineales; family Villigracilaceae; genus Villigracilis. Next base: position 20,985 of record DAOQID010000018.1, read on the forward strand.
ACCCTGCCCTTGACAAATAAATTAGTCAAGCCTAAAATATATTTAGGCTTGACTAATTTTAGGAGTATTTATGAATTCAATACAAGTCACAGGTTTGTTGGCAATTGTCGGCGCAACCTTGTATGCCATTGGAGATGTTTTACTCCTTGCGAACAAGGTGAACATCAACGACTATCCCAAACTAAAACCTTTTCAAAAATTACTTTCAGATGCCGAGAAGTTCGTTTCCATCCCATCTGAAAAAATGATGTGGGGCGCACTGATCGGGGTCTTCTCTACGCCATTGGTGCTTGCTGGGTTTTGGCAGGTCTATCAAGGTCTGGCGGATATAAACCCGATCCTCAAAACTGCCACTGCCCTGCTATTTGTCTGCAGCAGCGTGATCGGTGCCTTTGTACATGGGTCTTTCTTTTACGCAGGTGAATATGTCAAAGCCCTGAACGAGGTCAGCGAAGATTCGCAAAATATTTTGGTGGAATTATTTACCCGTCACCGCAAAGTACTCATCGTAACCTATGCGCCTTTGCTGGTTATGGTCGTGATCGCATCTGTTTTATTTTCTGTTGCAGTAGCCACACAAAGCACAATGTTCCCCGCATGGATGGCGGCGATCAACCCCGTAACCATGACCATCGCCTGGCTGCTTTCCAAGCGTATTTTGCCTGCTTTTATCACAGACGCGCTTGAAGGAGCGGGATTCAACGTGGCGTATTTCATCTTTTTCACCTGCACCACCATCACACTCTGGAACGCATAACATGGAACAAAACCTGACCATCTCCATTCAAGATTATCTCAAGCACATTTATGAACTCACTGAAAACGGCACCAGCGCCAGCACAAATGCACTGGCCGCCAAACTCAAGGTCAAGCCAGCTTCTGTAACTGGCATGGTGCAAAAACTTGCTTCAGCCAAACCCGCCCTTGTGACCTACCAAAAACACCAGGGCGTCACCCTGACCGATGACGGCAAAAAAGCCGCATTGGAAGTCATTCGTCATCACCGCTTGTTGGAAGCGTGGCTGGTTCAAACCCTCGGGTACACATGGGATGAGGTCCATGAAGAAGCCGAAAAGCTTGAGCATGTCATTTCTGAGGATTTCGAAAGGCGGATCGCCGCCGCCATGGGACACCCGCTTCGTGACCCACACGGAGAGCTGATCCCCACCGCCGATCTTGAAATGCCCTTTGAAGATTCGACTCCGCTCTCTTCACTGCGGCCAGAATGTATCGTTGCCATCCAATGTGTCAAAGCAGCAGATACCGACCTGCTGCGTTATCTCGAGAATCTGGGACTGGTCCCTGGGGCTGAAATCAAAATCAAGGCGTACTCTCCCTACGACCACAACCTGACCATCCAGATCGAAAAAGAATCCATTGTGCTTGGGTTGAACATTACAAGCAAGATCTACGTGAAAGAAATTTGACCATTTAGAAATAGAGGTAAAAAAATATGAATGAAACCATTTTCCGAGGGATAGCCGCAATTGTATTGATCAGCGGCATGGCCATCTCAAGTTATCACCGCATCAAAGCCGACCGTCACACAGGCGAGAAGGTTTCCCGCAAAACAGATGGATCTGTCATGATGGGAATCATCAAACTGTTTGGCCTGCTTTTATGGCTAAGCCCGTTTGTGTACCTGATCGCCCCGCAATGGATGGCTTGGTCAAAGATCGGCCTGCCCGAATGGGCGCGCTGGCTTGGGGTGGGGCTTGGTGTTGCGAGTGACGGACTAATTTATTGGCTTTTTAGCAGCATTGGCGACGGCATTTCCCCTGCCAGCGCCACCCGCAAGGAACATAAACTTTCCACAAGCGGACCATATCGCTGGGTTCGGCATCCGCTGTACACAGTTGGGACATCGTTATTCATTTCGTTTGGATTGATGGCCGACAATTGGTTCATCGCTCTTTTGGGAGTTCTGGCATTCATTGTCATGGCAATTCGTACGCCAAAAGAGGAGGCCAACCTCATTGCAAAATTCGGCGATGAATATCGTGAATATATGAAAACCACAGGTCGTTTTCTACCAAAGCTTGGAGGTAAACCATCATGAATCCGATCATCCTTTTGATCCTTGGGGCTGCCTTGAGCGCGTTGATCTTTCTACCGCGCGTGGGGTTGATCGCCGTGTACAAAACCTACCGCGAAGCCAAAGAACGTGAACACGTGGAAGATGCTCTCAAGCATCTGCTTGACCGTGAACAACAGGGACGACACGCCTCCCCCGTTTCTCTTGCAGGGACACTTGATCTGCCGCTGGCAAAAACCACCCAGCTGATCGAAAATATGGAAACACAGGAATTGCTTGAAACCCGCGGCAATGACCTGCATCTGACCTCCAAAGGAGAACGCTGGGCCTTGCATGTCGTCCGCGCGCACAGGCTTTGGGAGAGATTTCTCGCAGATGAAGCGCGAATGCCTTTGGAGAAGGTCCACGATGAAGCCCAGCGCCGCGAACATACCCTGACCGATGCCCAACTCAACGAGCTTGATGCTGCACTCGGCCACCCGACCCGTGACCCACACGGCGACCCCATTCCGACTCGTGAGGGGACTCTGCCTAAGGCGGAGGGAATGCCCATTACGGCCTGGCAGGCCGATCGTCCCGCAAGAATCGTACATCTTGAAGATGAACCTGCCATTGCGTATCAACAGATTCTGGCCGCAGGGCTCCGCCTGGGACAAGTCATCCGCATTATTGAAAAAACACAAGGCCGCTATCTGCTGAGTGACGGCGAGACCGAGTACAAACTGGCACCTGCCGTGGCTTCGAATGTGCATGTGACCGCACTGCCAGAGATCGAATCGCTGAAAAGCGAAGCCGTGCCGCTGGCAGAGCTTGCACACGACCAACGCGGCGAGATCGTGATGCTCGATGATGCTGTGCAAGGTTTTACGCGCCGCAGATTCCTGGACCTTGGTCTGACCCCCGGCACACTGATCTACCCTGAATTGAAAAATTTTTTCGGCGATCCGCGCGCCTATCGCATCCGCGGCACTTTGATCGCATTGCGCAAAGATCAGGCTGCACAGATCTGGGTGAAGCCGCTTTAAGAAGTGCATATTTTAGAAAAGAGAAACCATGACAAACACAAAAACTGTACTCCCCACAGAACATTGCGAAACCTGCCCCGCCTTTACACAGTTGGAACAAATGGGAATTAAAGTGGGAGATTTCGACCGCGTGATCGCACTTGCGGGCAACCCGAACACGGGCAAATCCACTTTATTCAATGCGCTGACAGGGCTCAAACAGCACACAGGCAACTGGCCTGGAAAAACCGTCACCCGTGCAGAGGGCGGTTTTGAATTCAACCGCATGCGCTACAAACTGGTAGACCTGCCAGGCACATACTCGCTTTTATCTGCCTCGCAGGATGAGGAAGTGGCCCGTGATTTCATCCTGTTCGGCCAGCCAAACTGCACGATCGTTGTAACTGACGCCACCGCGTTGGAAAGAAATTTGAACCTTGTCATGCAGGTCATGGAAATCACCGAGAACGTTGTGGTTGCGGTCAATTTGATGGACGAAGCCCGCCGCAAAGGTCTTGAAGTGGATACACGTTCTCTCAGCCGTGACCTTGGCGTGCCTGCGATTCCGATCACGGCCCGCACCGGGGAAGGCATACACACCCTGCTCGGCGTTGTAGCTGAAGTGATCGAAGGCAAGGTCGAGATCAAACCCTTGCGCGTGAACGGCACACCCGAGTTTCAAAAAGCCGTAAACGAACTGGTGCCCATGATCGAACAGGTTGCACCAGGAATACCGAATGCACGCTGGCTGGCCATCCGCTTGCTTGATGGAGATGCCCGCGTACAAAAAGCATTGACCAGCGGCGAACTGGCCGATATCGTCTCGCGCCAGCAGCGCATGGACGTGCAGTTCAGCAGGAAAATGTCTGTGGAAGGAAATCAGTAATATGGCTACCGAATTAAAACCAAATGACATTCTCTCAAAAGCGGAATCACTCCGTAACAATCTCTCGTCGGGGTTTCGCGATGAGATCGTCAAATCGCTGTACTCTGAAGCAGAGGCCATTGCAAAACGCGCCGTAAAAACTGCGGACAACAAGCGCTATGACCTCGACCAAAAAATAGACCGCCTCGTCACCTCGCCGATCACGGGGCTGCCGATCATGTTGATTCTGCTTTCCCTGATCATCTGGCTGACCGTTTCAGGCGCAAACGTAGCCTCCGATGCCATTGCAAATGTTTTGTTCGCTTTTGGAGAAATCGGGCGCAATTTTTTCAATTCACTGGGATTCATCCCCTGGTGGATCACAGGCTTCATTTGGGATGGTGTCTATCTCGGATTGGCCTGGGTGGTGAGTGTGATGCTCCCGCCAATGGCGATTTTCTTCCCAGCCTTTACCTTCCTTGAAGACCTCGGCTATCTTCCCCGCGTGGCTTTCAACATGGATTGGATGTTCAAAAAGGCGGGAGCGCATGGCAAGCAATCGCTGACCATGGCAATGGGATTTGGCTGCAATGCGGCAGGCGTCATCGCAACACGGGTGATCGACTCTCCGCGTGAACGGTTGATCGCCATCCTCACAAACAACTTCGTCCCATGCAACGGTCGCTTCCCCACACTCATCATGCTTGGTACGGTTTTTGTGGCGGCAGGCTTCAGCGGGTTGACCTCGTCCGTCATCGCAGCAGGATCAGTGGTCGGTGTGGTGTTACTCGGGGTTGTGTTCACCTTCCTCATGTCGTGGATCCTGTCCCGCACCGTCCTCAAAGGGGAAGCATCCGCTTTTACGCTTGAACTGCCGCCCTACCGCAAACCGAACTTTGGGCGCATCCTCTACACATCCATCATCGACCGTACCATTTTTGTGTTGTGGCGCGCCATGCAAACCGCCGCCCCTGCTGGCGCAATCATCTGGATTTTGGCAAACGTTCACATTGGCGATACCAGCCTCGCCCGTGCCATTGCCGATTGGCTCAATCCATTTGGCTTGCTGCTCGGTCTTGATGGTGTCATTCTGCTGGCATACATCATCGCCATCCCTGCCAACGAAATCGTTGTGCCGACCATGATGATGATGTACATGGGAGCAGGCATGATGATCGACGGGCCTTCTTCAAACACAGCCATTTACGATCTGCTCGTTCACGGCAACGGCTGGACAATGCTGACCGCAGTCAACCTCATGCTGTTCGCGTTGCTGCACAATCCATGCGCCACGACCATCATGACGATCTACAAAGAAACCAAGTCGCTCAAATGGGCCACCCTCAGCGTCGTGATGACTTTGGGCACAGCGTTTCTGGTCACCTTCCTCACCGCCTCGATTGCCAGATTGTTTGGCTGGGCATAAAAAAAGAGACACGGCGCTGCCGTGTCTCTACTATAATTACAGCATGTCACATTCGCACAGTCATTCACACTTCGGCGACCTTGCCACGCAAACCACAAAACGACTGGCGCTTTCCCTTTCACTGACCGCCGCTTTTGTCCTCGTTGAGGTGGCGGCTGGAATTTTCGGCAACAGCCTTGCCCTGCTCACCGATGCCGCCCACAACTTCACCGACGTCATCGCTCTTGGCTTGAGTTGGTACGCGCTCAAGATCGCGCTCAAACCCGCCAATGCAGGCAAGACCTTCGGCTATCATCGAGTCGGGATTCTCGTTGCGCTGGTCAATTCCACCACTTTGATATTGATCGCCCTTGGAATTTTCTACGAAGCCTGGCAGCGCTTCCTTTCCCCGCCCGAAGTTGATTCAGCGATTCTGATGGGAGTCGGCACCCTGGCATTTTTCATCAACGCCGTCACCGCCTGGCTCGTGCAAAAAGGAAGTGAGCACGATCTCAACCTGCGCAGCGCATTCCTGCACTTGATGGGCGATGTCATTTCCACACTTGGCGCGGTCATTGCAGGGGTGGTTATCTACTTCACAAAATGGAACTGGCTCGACCCATTTGTCAGCGTTTTGATCGGTGCTTTCATTGTCTGGAACGCTTGGGGAATTTTGCGGCAGACCATCCACATCCTTTTGGAAAGCACCCCCGAAAACATCGACATGCCGACCATGATCTCAGACATTCGCAAAGTCCATGGTGTGCGCGATGTACACGACCTGCACGTCTGGAGCATCAGCGAAGGCCTGCGCATGCTTTCCGCCCATGTAGTGACCGATGAGATATCACTCCGCGATGGAACCTTCATTCAAAACAACATCAACGAAATGCTCGCCCACGAATACCACATCCAACACGCCACACTGCAATTGGAATGTGAAGGCTGTCAATCCAGCGACCTGTTTTGCAGCATCACCGAACATCACCACGCCCACCATTAAGGAGACCCCATGACCCAGGCCGCCAAAGCTCAATCCCTGCTTGCCTTGCACAACAACGGCAAATTACTGATCCTCCCCAACGTATGGAATCCCATCGGCGCGCGGATGTTGGAGGTAAAAGGCTTTCCAGCCGTCGCAACCGCCAGCGCCGCCATTGCCGAATCTCTCGGCTACAACGATGGCGAACAACTCAAACTGGAATCGATGCTGGAAATGGTCAGGAGGATCGCAAACAGCGTAGAGGTCCCTGTCACTGCTGATTTTGAAGCAGGTTACTCCGAAACCGTGGCGGGATTACAGCAAAACATTTCCAATCTGCTTGATACAGGGGCTGTGGGCATCAACTTTGAAGACAGCTGGGATGACGGCGCCCGTCTCCGCCCCATTCCTGAACAGGTCGAACGCATTCAAGCCATCCGAGAAACTGCCGAAAAACGCGGAATCTCCCTCGTCATCAACGCCCGCACAGACAGCTTCTTTGCAGAGGGTTTTGCCTCCACAGAAGAGCGCATCGAAGATGCTGTCACCCGCGCAAATGCCTACCTGAAAGCAGGCGCAAATTGCATCTACCCCATCGGCGCTGGTGACGAAAAAACGCTCAAGATCCTGCGCCAGCGCATCCACGCCCCGATCAACGTCCTCGCCTCTGCAAAGACCGCCAGCCTGAAACAATTACAGGAGATCGGGATCAACCGCGTCAGCTTCGGTCCATACATCTTCCGCTCGCTGCTTGCGAAAGCCTCAGCCATGTACGATGAGATCAAAGAGCTCGGCGGCTACGAAGTTGTCACAGACGGAATCTTCACAGGCGGCGATGTGCAAAAGTATTTACTGACAGGAAAAGAATAAGCTCCAAGCCAACAAGAATCAAAAAGGAGTCAGCCGCAGCCGACTCCTTTTTGATTTATTCGATGTATTACGGAGCAACCTGTTGGTTCTGCCAGCCGCGTCCCTGACCCATCATACCGCGCCCCATGCCCTGTCCTTGAGCACCCTGCATGCCAGTGCCGTCACAGGTACCAGTTCCCATGCCGCCCTGTCCAAATCCACGAGACTTCATCCAGTCAGCCTGTTCCTGCGTAATGACATTGGCTTTCACAGCCGCATCCAGCGCAGCCGTGCGGACTTCCGTCATGACTGTGGGGAATTCTTCGGCAGTTACACCAGCCGAAAGGGCAATGTCGTACATGGTCTCGCCAGCGGCAATGCGGGTGTTGATATCGTTCACGTTCAGATCAAGCTTCTTGGCGAACTCGATCACCATGAAGGTATGAAGAGGGCCTTCACCGTTTCGCATCGGGCCGTGACCCGCGTACGGAGGGTTCGTCCCTTGCGCAAAGACCACACCTACTCCCAACACGCCCAGCGCCAAAACCAGCAAACCTACGATCAAAATTGTCTTTTTCATTTTTATCTCCTGTTTTCTGCGGAATTTTTCCGCTTATTTGATTTGATTACAACCACAGGATACAACCCCAATGTAAAGACTCTATAAAGAAATCACAAAGAGTACAATAAGCCTTATCTCTGAAAAAATCGTCCCAAACGGAGGCAGATATGCAAAAAAACACCCCTTTACTTTTGGCAGGCGCTGGCCCATTTGGCCTCTCGCTGGCAGCCTATTTAAAGCATGAAAAGATCGAACACATTCATGTTGGCGCAAGCATGGACTACTGGAAGAATTTCATGCCCCTCAAAATGTTCCTTCGCTCCGCCTGCGACTGGCACCTTGATCCGCACAACGAAGCCACCATTGTCAACTATTTGAAAACGCTCAACCTTCAACCAGCGGATGTGGAACCGCTCAGCCTCGACTTTTACCTGACCTACATCGAATGGTTTCAGCGTCAAAAAGGCATTTCCCCACTACCCGCATGGATCACGAAAATCGACCAGGCCGGCAATGGCTTTGACGTCACTTTTGCAGATGGCAGTTCGACACTCGCAGAAAAGCTCGTCATGGCGGTCGGCTTGCGTTATTTCAAAAACATCCCCGAACCGTTGAATTCGCTATTCCCTTCTGGCAGGTTTCATCACACTGCCGAATATATAGACTTTAGCAACCTGAAAGGCAAACGAGTGCTTATTGTTGGCGGCAGGCAGAGCGCCTTTGAATGGGCAGCCTTGATCCACGAGGAGGGCGCACAGAACATTCACATGACCTACCGCCACGACACACCCGCCTTCACCCCCTCAGACTGGACATGGGTCAATCCACTGGTTGAATCCATGGCTGACCGCCCCGAATGGTTCCGCAATCTCGCACAGGAAGAAAAAGACGCCATCATCAAACGGATGTGGGGCGAAGGCAGGCTGAAACTGGAGCCATGGCTCGCCAAACGTATCACTCAGGAGACCATCCACCTGCATCCTCAAACTCAGGTAGCCGACTGCAAAGAACTGCCTGCGGGAGAATTGCAAATTACCCTGAATGACGGTTCAACCTTCCCCATTGACCATGTCATCCTTGCCACGGGCTACAAAATGGACATTGCGCAAATCCCCATGCTCGCCAACGGAACCTTGGCCGCCAAAATCAAAACCCAAAACGGATTCCCCGTATTGGACGAATCCTTCCAAAGCAGCGTTCCGAACCTGTATTTTACAGGTCTGCCCGCCGCACAGGATTTTGGTCCGTTCTTTGGGTTTACGGCCGCCGCAAACACATCTGCCAGGATCATAGGACGCGCGCTTTCAGTGAAACAAAACGGCTAAATTGGCATATACTTTAATCAGGAGACCGCCAAAATGGACGAGCTAACCTACGAAAAGATCGGTGAAGCCAACAGCCGCGCAGAAGCGGAAGTTATCGAGAGCTTTCTTGAAGCCGAGGGAATCGACGTGGAACTGGTCGAGGAATCCATTTCTCGTACTGCCTACACCCTTGCCACCGCACGTGTGGATATCTTCATCCCCAAGGATGAAGTGAAAAGGGCGCTCAAACTTCTCCAGCCATTTGACGATATTCAACCCGATGACGAAGAGGAAGGCAACGATCAGGCCTGACATTTACTTTTCTGATAGCCAGAGGTTCAGGATAGGCTGGAACCAAACAAAATTAAGCAGAGCTTGCAAGGTATGTAAACCAGAATGTATTTATAATCCTTGTTACATGAAGCCATGGAGGCAAAATGTACTCACCAAGACATCTGGAATGGACCAACGCACTCAGCACCGGGGATGCTTCACTCGACAGTCAGCACCGCTATCTGGTTGACACCCTCAACAAGCTTGGCGACGTGATCAACGAAGGTCACGGCGGCGAGGAACTCGCCAGAATACTGGGTGTTTTACGGTTTTATGCAGGCTGGCACTTCGGAAAAGAAGAAGACTGCATGGAAACCTATCATTGCCCTGCCGCCGAAAAGAATAAACATGCTCATGCGGTGTTTGTTGAGAAATTCGATAAGTACCATGCCGAATTCACCAAATCGGGCGGTTCGAATGAAATGGCCTTGAAAATTCACGAAGAAATATCAGACTGGATCGTCAATCACATTTTGATCGTGGATGGAGAACTTTACCCCTGTATCCATCACAAACCAAAGCCGTCCCGTTAGACCCACTGACTAAAACAAAAACCAGCCGTCCCGTTGTAACGAGGCGGCTGGTTTTATTTCCAGAACTAATCGTCCTCACCAGTCATCAGTTTGATACGCTCCCACGGTTTCAAGCTCTCATCTTCAGCCAGCAGGGTTTTCAACTCATACAGTTCATCACGCAACGCCGCGGCTCTTTCGAATTCAAGGTTCTTTGCGGCTTCCTTCATTTGCTTTTCCACTTCGTCAACGATCTTCCGAAGTTCGCCGCGCGGCATGCCCTGCGAACCTTTCACTTTGTACTCACCCTTCATTTCGCCAACTGCCTTTGCCGACATTTCCTCGGTCAGGTCATGAATTTCTTTGTGAATACTGATCGGCACAATACCATTTTCTTCGTTGTATTTCATTTGCTTGGCACGGCGGCGATTCGTCTCGTCGATGGCGCGCTTCATTGAATCGGTCATACGGTCTGCGTACATAATAACGCGCCCGTTGACATTACGGGCCGCACGCCCGATGGTCTGGATCAACGCCGTGTCTGAACGCAGAAACCCTTCCTTGTCGGCATCCAACACTGCCACCAGTGAAACTTCGGGCAGGTCAAGGCCCTCGCGCAACAAGTTGATTCCCACCAGCACATCGAAGGTCCCCAGGCGCAGGTCACGCAGAATGCTCACACGCTCCAACGTTTCCACTTCCGAATGCAAATACTGGACTTTGATTCCCAGTTCTTTCATGTACGTGGTCAGATCCTCTGCCATGCGCTTCGTGAGGGTCGTGACCAGGATACGTTCGCGTCGCTCGACCCGTTGCTTGATCTCTCCGACCAGGTCATCCACCTGCCCTCGAGTGGGGCGGACATCCACTTCGGGGTCGATCAAACCAGTGGGGCGAATGATCTGCTCAACAACCTGCTCAGCGTGATCCATTTCGTAAGCTGAAGGCGTGGCCGATGTGTAGATCGTTGAACCCATCACCTCTTCAAATTCATCAAACTTGAGCGGACGGTTATCCATTGCGGAGGGCAGGCGGAAGCCGTACTCCACCAAAGTTTCCTTGCGTGCGCGGTCACCGTTGTACATGCCGCGGATCTGCGGCACGGTCATGTGACTCTCGTCCAACACCAGCAGATAATCACTTGGCAGAAAGTCGATCATTGTCCACGGGTGGGTGCCGGCGGCACGGCGATCGAAGTGACGGGAATAGTTTTCAATTCCTGAGCAATACCCAACTTCGCGGAGCATTTCCAGGTCGTAGCGGGTGCGTTGCTCAAGCCGCTGTGCCTCGAGTATTCGGCCAGCCTGTTTGTATTGCGCCAGTCGTTCCTCCAACTCCGATTCAATATCCGCCATCGCTTCTTTGGTCTTTTCGGCGTCGGTAAGATATTGCTTGGCGGGATAAATGGAAATTTCCCTTGGCTCTTCCAACACTTCGCCTGTCAGCGGGCTGAACTGCATGATACGTTCCACTTCATCACCAAAGAAGGTGATGCGGTAGGCACGTTTTTCCTCATAAGCAGGGATGATCTCCAGCGTATCGCCGCGCACGCGGAAGGTGCCTGTACGCAGTTCCATGTCGTTGCGCTGGTACTGCGATTCGATCAAACGGCGCAGCAATGCATTTCTGCGGACCAACTGCCCCACTGCCAAATTCACAGAACCCTTGTTGAACTCTTCAGGATTCCCCAAACCATAAATACATGAGACCGAAGCCACAATAATGACATCGCGGCGGGAGACCAATGCAGTGGTGGCTGCAAGGCGCAGGCGCTCGATCTCTTCGTTGATCTGGGTTTCCTTTTCGATGAACAGGTCATGGCGCGGGACGTAAGCCTCAGGCTGGTAGTAATCGTAGTACGAAACAAAATACGACACCGCGTTTTCAGGGAAGAATTCCTTGAACTCGGCGTACAACTGTGCCGCGAGGGTCTTGTTGTGCGCCATGATAAGGGCAGGTTTCTGCAATTCCTGAATGACGGAGGCGATCGTGAAGGTTTTACCCGTGCCAGTGGCGCCGAGCAGAACCTGGTGTTTCATGCCTTTGCGCACACCATCCACAAGTCCGCGGATGGCTTCGGGTTGATCACCCATGGGGATAAAGGGAGCGGTTAGTTTGAAGTCCATGTTTTTTTGGGGTATATGGGGTCTTGAAGATTAGGGGAACGAGTGTTCTATTTTACTGCAAAGGCGGGGGAAAGGCCAGTGAAACAGAGACAGGTTCAAGGTCAGGGTTGAGGCGGGAGTGAAAGTATAATCACGCCGTCATGAAAAGAATCCGATCCGTTTTACAAAACATCTTAAGTCAGGAAAAATACACGCCGCTGGCGTTTCTCGTTGTCGCCTTTATCGGTTTCGGTTTGCTTGCGAATCGACTCGGCTTCTATCAGGATGATTGGCCGTATATCTTTTATGCGTTCAACAAAGGCATTCCGAGCCTGACGCTGGAATTGTATTACGACAGCCGCCCGAATGCAGCGTGGCTGTACATCGTCATGTTCAACCTGCTGGGATTCAAACCGATCGCCTGGCATCTGGCGGCGGTGATCTTTCGCTGGCTGACGGGCACACTGCTTTGGTATTTGCTTCGCCGAATTTGGCCAAGCCACAACAAGCAGGTGACCTTTGCGACCTACCTTTTCATTGTCCATCCTTTCTTTTTGATCCAGCCGTACGCGGTCAACTCGATTTTGTATTGGGCGGGGTTTTTATTTTTCTCGGCCAGTTTGCTCATCATGGCACGGAATGCCACAGAGTCCAAGCATCGCATTTCGTTAAAGTTGCTGGCGGTTTTTCTCGAAGCAGTTCATCTCTTCACCAGTGAATATTTTGTCGGCATGGTGATGGTGCGCCCGCTGATCCTCTATTGGGTTCTAAATTCGCCCGAACTCCCAACCCGCCAGCGCATCACGACCGTCATCAAACAGTGGATTCCTTATCTCGCTGCGCTTGCGGCTTACATCATCTGGCGGATGTTCCTGTATGTGCCGCCGCCCATCGGAGACCGCAACGCGCCTGAAGTTTTGTTCGCGTTGTTTAGCAAGCCCCTGCCAACCATTGCCTACCTGATTCGAATCGCATTGCAAGACTCGGTCATCATTACATTTACAAGCTGGTATCGGACTCTCGTGCCAGAGTTGTTTGCGTTCAGTTCCATTTTTAGTTGGTTCGTAATCCTTGTTTCGATTTTTGCCTTCGCGGCGGTGTTCATCCACCTGAAACAGATCACCGAAAAAGAGGAGCGTGGCAGTTGGTTCGCGCAGCCGTTGACCTTGGGCCTGTTTCTGCTCCTGCTTGGCATGGCCCCCATCTGGGTCATCGGGCAGGATATCGTGACTCACAAGAATCAATTCGCAGGGACACGTTTCGGAATTGGCTCTACACTGGGCGCAGCATTGATTCTGGCTGTGTTGATCGACCGCCTGATCGACGGGAGAAAAAAGATTGTGGTCGTTTCGGCATGCATTGCGCTGGCGATCTCGATGCATCTGACCAACGAAAAGGATTTTGCCTATTCCTGGGAAAAACAGGAGCGTTTTGCACAGCAGCTCCTCTGGCGCGCACCGAAGATCGAAGCAGGCACGGCCCTGGTCACTGATGAAGAAATCCTCGGCTACATGGGCAGCTACTCGGTCTCGTATTCGATCATCACCACCTACCAGCCAGGCGATATTCAAACACCGCCCCATTGGTATTTCCCTTTTTATTACACCAACCCCAATGTGAACGATTTTCTGGCAGGGATTCCGCTTGAAGACAGCAAGTTGACGATGGAATTCAACGGAAACAGCGACAAGATGATCCTGTTCACCTTCAACCCTGAAATGCAAAGATGCCTGTGGGTGCTGCGGCCCGAAGACACCAACCTGCGATTGATCAGCACGGACATGCGTCAACTCAGCGCAGGCTCGGACGTGGAATTGATTCAGCAGGGAGAGAAAAGCCCGCCAGAACAAATCTACGGAAAACAAAACACCGACACATGGTGTTACTTTTTCGAAAAAGCCGACCTCGCCCGTCAATACAAAGATTGGGACTCGGTTGTGAAACTTTGGAAAGAATCACAAGCCATTGGCGAGCAGGCCGATAACGGCTTCGAGATCATTCCGTTTATCGAAGGCTATGGTCATCTTGAAGATTGGGAGCAGGTCAAAACCTTGACCAAGTCTGCGAAGCGCATCACGGCGGGGCTGGAGCCCAGTCTATGCGGCATGCTGGATCGGCTGGCGCTCGACACGCCCGCATCACAAGAGCGCGATGACACGCTGCTGAAATTGAAAGAGGATCTGAATTGCAGCAACTACCAGTAAGCAAGCCTGCCCCGACAAATTGTCGGGGCAGGAATTTTTATTGAAACAGAATCAGGCCTCGGGAAATCAAGAGGCGGGGCTTTTCAGCAAACGATCCAACACATCAAGCAATCGGATGGTCCAGGCTTCTTCTTTTGCGACCGTCACCCAATAAGCGGATTTGCCGCCACGGACACCTTCGCCCAAATCAGGCAGACGCTTCGGCTCTACGCCTTCAGCGGGTGCGGGGTACTTGAGCAGGATCTGCCCCGCTTCCCAGCTCACCGAAGAAAGTCCTGCCTTTTCAGCGCGGAGTTTCACCCGCATTTGATACAGCAGGTTTTGAACCATTTCAGGCAAATGACCAAAACGGTCGCGGAATTCAGAGCCGAGCGCATCGAGTTCGGTTTCATCGCGCAAGTCGGCGATGCGGCGATACAAACGCAGGCGCAGATCCTGATCGGAGATGTAATCGCTGGGAATACCAACGGCAACAGGCAGATCCACATTTACTGGCATGGAAAGCGGCAGGCTGAAGGCAGAAGGCAAAAGCGCAGATGGCACATCGATATTCAATCCATCTTTCATCAACACTCGAATTCGGCGGACCGAATCGGCGAGCATTCGTGTGTAAAGATGAAAACCAACCGACTGGATGTATCCATGTTGGCGTGTACCGAGCAATTCGCCTGCGCCGCGGATTTCCAGATCGCGCATGGCAATGGAGTAGCCTGCGCCCAG
>DAOQID010000018.1:35964-41309 GCA_035339375.1 Anaerolineales bacterium
GTGAAGCGATGCATCACGGCAGCCAGTTGACCTTCGGGCATTTGACCGTGACCGATATCCACACGCGCTTCGGGGACGAGTTTGTTGAGGTGTGCCTTCATCGCGTCAATGGTGTTCACGCGGTTGTGGACGAAGAAAACCTGTCCACCGCGCTCCAGTTCGCGCAGAATGGATTGCCGCACCAAACGCGGAGAATATGGCCCGACATGCGTAACGATCGGCAGGCGTTCTTCGGGCGGCGTATTCAAATTGGAAATATCGCGCACACCCGTCAACGCCATGTACAAAGTGCGCGGAATCGGTGTGGCTGTGAGCGTCAGCACATCCACTTCGGTGCGGAGTTTCTTGAGATGTTCCTTGTGTGTGACGCCAAAACGCTGTTCTTCATCAATGACGACCAGACCGAGGTCTTTGAACTCCACATCAGAAGAGATCAGGCGATGCGTCCCGATGACAATATCCACCTCACCGAGGGCGAGTTTGTACAAAATTTCAGTCTGCTCGCGGTGGGTTCGGAAACGCGAGAGCATTTCCACTTTGACGGGAAAAGCCGCCAGCCTTTGCGAAAAGGTTTCGAAATGCTGCTGCGCCAGAACCGTGGTCGGCACCAGCACAGCCACTTGCTTGCCGCTCATCACGGCTTTGAAGGCGGCGCGAAGAGCAACTTCCGTTTTACCGTAGCCCACATCACCGCACAACAGGCGATCCATGGGACGGGCACGTTCCATGTCGCGCTTAATATCGAGGATGGCACGTTTTTGGTCTTCGGTTTCCACATAGGGGAAACTGTCTTCAAGTTCTTTTTGCCACTGCGTATCGGCGCCGAAAGAATAACCTTCCACAACCTGACGGCGCGCGTACAAATCGAGGAGGTCTTCAGCAACCTGCTGCACCGCCTCTTTGACTTTGGCTTTGGTTTCCTGCCAGGCCTGTCCACCGAGATGGTCAAGGGAGGGCGCCCCGCCATCCGCGCCGACGTAACGCGTGAGTCGGTCTGCTTGATGGACGGGGACGTAGAGAATGTCACCGCGGTCATATTCAACGGTGAGGTATTCTCTTTCGTGGCCGTCCAGTTGTCGCTGAATCAGACCGTTGAATCGTCCAATGCCGTGATCTACATGAACGACATAGTCACCCGTTTGCAGGTCAGCGTAGATCGATTCGGGCGTCTCGGCCACCTGCTTTTGGCGAATGCGCGGCTGCGGCCGTTCCCAGCCGAAGATCTCAGAGTCAGTGATGAGATGCGAGGTTTGAAACGTGAACCCTTCAGAAAGCGAAGCCTCAAGAAAAGAAAGATTTTCAGGCTCTGAGTTCGGATAATGTTCCGCCCACAATTCACGCAAGCGCGGCGTCTGGCGCGAGACAATGTAAACCTGCTCGTCGCGTTCAAGTATGCTGGCAAGGTAATCAATGAATGGTTTAAGCCTGCCGCCAAAACGTTCATCGTGGCTGAAATTTGAAGCAAGGTCAACGCTGCTTTCGCTTTCGAGTAATTCAGTGGAATGACCCAACTCAAGACAGGGCATGTGGTGAATGTCGTCGTTCAAATCGGACCACGGCACATACGGCACAGGGAAAGCCGCCGCAAGCGTACCTTCGGCGATACATTCGCCTCGAAATTTCACCGCCTGTTCTTCGATCTCATTTGCCATGGTCTCAACCAGGCTGATGTCGTCCATCAACACGAGCGCTTGCGGCGGGAGATAATCGAGCACCGAAGCAGGCTGCGAATGTAAAAGCGGAATATGAAATTCGCTCAGGTTTTCGGAGGGTTCCCCTTCGGGCTGTAGGTATTCACGCGCAGGGGTGATGAGGATGTTTTCAAGTTTTTCGACCGTGCGCTGCGTGGCAGGGTCAAATTGACGGATGGTCTCAATTTCATCACCGAAAAAATCGAGGCGCACAGGATTCAACTCAGTGGGCGGCCAGATATCAAGCAGACCGCCGCGATGTGAAAATTGACCTGGTTCAAGAACAGTATTCACCCGCTGATAACCGATCCTCGCCCATTCGCGGATCAATCCATCGGGTTGAATGCGCTGGTTCACCGAAAGTTTTTTACACGCTTTGAGATAGTCACGGCGCGGCAGGGTGCGTGTCATCAGCGAACGAACCGAAGCAACGATGATCGGCGGCGTTTCAGGTTTTTTTGAAAATGGCAAATGATACGTGGAGAGCGTGGTCAGGGTCTGCAAGCGTGAACGGCGGGTGGAAACTCCCCAGGCGGCTTCTTCATAAAAAAGCGGATTCGGTTCCGCAAACAACAGACGCGGTGATTTAACCCAGAAATCAAGTTCGTCAAAAATGGAAAGCGCATGATCGGCGCGATCGGTAACAAGCAAAATGGGGCGGTTCAAGTCCGCTTGCAGGGCAGCCAAGACAGGCAACCGCGCAGAACGCGAAAGCCCAAGGCCAGCGATGGTTTTGCCTGCGTTAAGCTCAACCAGTAATTGCTGGTAAGCAGGAAGCGTGCGGATGTTGGAAAGAAGGGGTTGCATGGTTTGAGAAAGATCGAAGTGTGGAAATTGAACTGGATATGTTTACTTTCCAATCCCTACTTGCCCACTTCTCCGTTGAATTTATTCATCGCTGAATTCAGGCCCTTCAGCACAAATTCCAACGCAGCATCTGCGCCACGGCTGAGAACATCGGGCAGCAGTTTCATATCCTCCTTTGAGAACATTTGCAGAACGTAGTCTTTCGGGTCCATGCGGCCGGGGGGGCGGCCAATGCCGAGGCGCAAACGCGGAAATTCTTTCGTGCCGAGATGATCAATGGTGGATGCCATTCCGCGCTGACCGCCAGGCCCGCCACCCGGGCGAATGCGTATCGTGCCGAAGGGAATATCCATGTCATCGTGAGCGATCAACAGGTTTTCGATGGGGATCTTGTAAAAGTGGAGAAGTCCCTGCACCGATTGGCCTGAAAGGTTCATGTACGTCTGCGGCTTCGCAAGGATGATCTTCCGCTCTTCGTGATGAGCAGAGATGACGATGGCCTTGGATTGCAATTTCATTCCGCGCGCATCCAACCGCACCGCAAGCTGGTCCACCAACATGAAGCCGATGTTGTGCCTTGTGTCTTTGTATTCGCGGCCCGGGTTACCGAGACCGATGATGAGATAAGTGGTGTCTGTCATAATTCAATTCCAAGTGCGGAGATCACTTTCGATACCTGTCTATCTGTTTTCATTTCAACGAGATCAAGCCAGGCCACGGCCTGCAAAAGACGTTCCACCTTCGGCAATTCACTTTCTTCGGGGTCATATCCCAGCATGGGAGATGCAGGGTTTGCCAATTCCGCCGAAAAGCAATATTCACCAGATGGTTCAAAGAAAAGTAAATTTCCCATCGTCGTATCAAGACCTGTCTCTTCTTTCACCTCGCGGACAGCGGTTTGTTCGGGCGTTTCGCCTGGCTCAATCCCGCCGCCGGGCAGGGTCCAATATTCTCTTGAAGAGGAACGATGCAGGACCATCAGAATTTTTTTGTTTTGAACAATGGCCGCACAAGCACGCGGACGGGTCATGCCCTGCTCCTGAATCTGAAGATGATCCCGACAAAAATGAACAAAACCAACACGATCAATGCGCCGCGGCCAAAGTTGACATAGATCGAAGAGGAGGTCACCGAGGCGGGGTTGGGCGGCAAAGGCGTCGGTGAAGGGAAGGTTTGCAAAGTTGGCTGCGGACGGGGCGTCAACGTGGGAGGGGCTGCGGTTTCGAAAAGCTGGATATCTGCCTGAGCGGTGGAGGTCGGCGTTGCAGTTGTGAGCGGCTCATCATTGCGGATCTTCAACCCCGAAACGACCACATCCTGTGAGGAACCATCCGTAAGGAAGACGCGCAAACGCAAGGTGTAATCTCCATCGGTAACGGTGGTCGTATCCCAAACGGCGAGGGTGGGGTTTTGCACAGGCTGAGGGAATGTCTGGATGGTGAACCAGCTTTCGGCAGGGCTGGGGGCGTCGTAGGAAAATGCCAGTTCCGCCGAGGCAAAGTTCGGCACATCCATCGTTCCCAGAATTTCCACCTGCCCGCGCAGGTTATCCCCGGGTTGCGGCGAAGTGATGGCCACGGTGGTGGATTGCATCCAAAAAAAGAGCGCGAAAATGACGGGCAGTTTCAGCATGGCAATCGGCAAGTTTAACATGAAGGAGGGGCAGGGTCAAATCTTGTTGTGAATTTGCGAGGTGAAGACCCAAATCAGGGCATTTTTTACCCACTGCCTTGCAATGACATTATTGAAATGTGCAAGCAATTCTCGAATAATTATTTTTCTGGTACACTACGTGCCAATCAATCACAAAACGGCCCAGGAGACTGAGTTATGGCAAAATCACGTTCTGACCAGATGGTGGAACGCCTGCGAAATATGCAGGCAGCCGCCCCCGATATCGAAGCATCTGCCGTCGTATCCGTCGACGGCCTTATTATGGCATCTGCGTTGCAGCAGGGTGTGGAAGAAGATCGTGTTTCGGCCATGTCGGCGGCCATGTTAAGCCTTGGCGAGCGAATTTCGAGCGAATTGGGCCGCGGCGGACTGGATCAGGTTTACATCAAAGGCGATAAGGGCGCCATTGTGCTCACCGCCATCGGCGATGAAGCCGTGCTCACCGCCATGTCCCGTCCTGACGGAAAACTCGGTATGATCTTCCTCGAAATGCGGCGCGCCGCGGAAGACCTCGTAAAGCTGGTCGGATGAGCCGAAAGAAATTTCATCACCCAAATTGTTCGTAACCCCAGAATGGGGAGGGCTTAAAGCCCTCCCCATTCTCTTTGTTAACCTCACCCCCACACCATGGGAGAAGGACGAGAAAAGGAAAAATCATGACCACTAAATATTTATTTTTCACCGGCGGTGTTGTTTCATCTGTAGGCAAGGGCGTCACCGCTGCCGCAATGGGTTTGCTGCTCAAGGAACGCGGCTTCAATGTCGCCGTACAAAAGCTGGACCCGTATATCAACGTTGACCCTGGCACGATGTCGCCATACCAACATGGCGAAGTGTACGTGCTGGATGACGGCGCAGAAACCGACCTGGATCTGGGTCACTACGAAAGATTCATTGACAACCGCCTGACCAGAGTCAGCAATTTCACCACAGGGCAGGTCTATGCGGAAACCATCGCCAAGGAACGCCGCGGTGATTTCCTCGGCGGAACGATTCAAGTCATTCCGCACATCACCAACGAGATCAAGCGCCGCATCGGGCTCGCCGCAAAAGAGACAGGCGCCGAGATCATGATCCTCGAAGTGGGCGGCACGGTCGGTGATATTGAATCGCAGCCGTTCCTTGAGGCCCTGCGCCAGCTCCGCAACGAAGTGGGCCGCGAAAACTGCCTGT
>DAOQID010000019.1:0-15639 GCA_035339375.1 Anaerolineales bacterium
TTTTTTTTCAATCTTGTCCATCTCTTGGGGCATTTTATTTTCAGACAAGCGTGGTAAGATTCGTCCAATGAAACTCAACCTTGCCCTCGCCCAGATCAACACCCGGCTTGGAGATGTGGAGGCAAACCTTGCCAAGCATCTCGAGTACATCGAACAGGCCAAAGCTGAAAAGACCGATTTATTGGTATTCCCCGAACTTTCGTTAACTGGATATGTATTGCAGGACCTGGTCGCTTCGGCCGCACACAAGCCGACAGAGGATGACCCGATCTTCAAACATCTCCTCAAAGCGTCTCACGATCTGGACCTAGTCATTGGATTCGTAGACGAAGACTCCCGTCACCGCTTTTACATTGCCTCGGCATACCTTTCAGGTGGCAAAGCCATTCATGTCCATCACAAAGTCTACCTACCTACCTACGGCCTTTTTGATGAAGGCCGCTTTTTTGCGTGGGGTGACTCGGTCCGTGCCTTCGATACGCGTTTCGGACGTATGGGCATGCTCATCTGCGAGGACTTCTGGCATGCCTCGCCTCCGTACCTGCTTTGGCTTGATGGTGCAGATATCATGCTGTTCTCGTCTGCTTCACCGGGGCGTGGCTTGAACGACAAGGAGAAACTCGAATCTGCCCGCTGGGTGGAACGTGTTACCAAGGCCTATGCCAGCATGTTCACTTCCTTTGTCGCCCATGCCAACCGTGTCGGCTATGAAGATGGGCTTCATTTCTGGGGCGGGGCCACCGCTTTTGACCCGAATGGCGAAGAACTTGCTCACGGCCCCTACAATGAAGAAGCCATCACCTACACCCAGTTGGATCTGAATCAACTCCGCCGTACGCGTGCGCGCCTTCCGCTTTTACGCGATGAACGCACCGCCCTCATTCGAAACGAATTGGACAGGATTCTCTCCCGTGACTGACCTCAACCTCACCATCAATGCAGACCTTGCGCGTGAAATCCTTACTGGTTTCATCAAATCTGAGATCACGCGAGTGGGACTCACTCGTGCAGTGGTTGGTCTTTCAGGTGGTGTCGACTCGGCGCTTTCGTGTGCATTGGCTGCCGAAGCCCTTGGCCCGCAGAATGTCCTTGCCGTGCGCATGCCTTACAAAGCCTCCAGTAAAGATTCGCTGGAGCATGCCCAACTTCTCATTGACCAGCTCGGTGTGCAGAGCAAGACCATCGAGATCACCGACATGGTTGAACCGCTCTTCAAACTTCATCCAGATATTTCGAACATGCGCAAAGGCAACATCATGGCCCGCGAACGCATGATCGTGCTGTATGACCAGAGCGAAGTATTCAAAGGATTGGTGGTTGGCACCAGCAACAAAACTGAAATTCTCCTGGGATACAGCACCCTGTTTGGCGATTCTGCCAATGCCCTCAACCCCATCGGTGACTTGTTCAAAACCCAGGTCCGCCAGCTTTCACGGGCTATGAACATCCCTGCTCCCATCCTTGAAAAACCCCCGTCAGCCGACCTGTGGGCAGACCAGACCGATGAAAAAGAACTCGGGTTCACCTATGAAGAAGCCGATAAACTTCTCTACCTGCTTGTAGACCAACGCTACAGTCCGCAGGAAGCCATCGAAGTGGGCTTCGCCGAAGATTTCGTCAAAACCGTCACCACACGCATTCGCCGCAATCAATTCAAACGAATGCAGCCGCCGATCGCCAAAGTCAGCAACCGCACCATTGGCTACGACTTTTTATATCTCCGCGATTGGGGAACATAAATGAACAGGAGCCAGTGTGCAGTGATACCTGAAAACTGTTCACTGCCTTCTGTGCTGATCACTGGAAATACAAATGCATATCCCGCCTTCTCTTAAACACAAAAAATTTTTCTACCTCTGGCTCGGACAACTGATCTCGATCACAGGAACCCAGATGCAACTCTGGGCTTTATTTTGGCATGTCAGCAATCTGGATAAAAACCCGATCGCCCTTGGCGGAATCGGCCTTGCACGCATTCTCCCTGTGATCGTTTTTTCGCTGATCGGCGGCGCACTGGCCGATTCAGTGGACAGGCGCAAAGTGATGTTCGTGACCCAAAGTGCTGCGGCGCTTCTCGCCCTGACCCTCGGCCTGCTCACCCAATTTGGGCAGGTCACCATCTGGTACATCTACGTCATCACCGCCATTCAAGCCATTGCCATCGCCTTCGATGGCCCCTCACGTCAGGCTCTGATTCCAAACCTCGTGCCGAAAGAGGATCTGCCCAACGCTTTCAGCATGACCTTCACCTCATTCCAGTTTGGCTCTGTGCTTGGACCCGCCTTGAGCGGGTTTGTCATTGCCTGGGCTGGGCAGGAGGCGGTTTACTATTTCAATGCGATCTCGTTCGGCGCAGTGCTGTTCGCCCTGTTTATGATCGGAGATGTTCCGCAATCGTTTGCCGAGAAATCGGCAGGCATCAGCATGGATGCGATTCGGGAAGGCATTCGGTTCATTCTTGGCAAACCCATCATCCTCTCTTCGATGCTGCTGGATTTTGTGGCAACGTTCTTTGCTTCCGCGAATACGCTGATGCCGATCATTGCCACGACCGTTTTGAAGGTGGGGGTGGTGGAATATGGCTATCTCTCTGCGGCTTCAGCGGTGGGTGCTGTGACGGTGGCGCTGGCCATCTCACAGGTCAAGGTGATTCGCAGGCAGGGTCCCATGTTCATGGGTGCTGTCATCGTGTTTGGGATTGCCACGGTCATTTTCGGCCTGACCAGATCTTTCTGGGTGGCGTGGCTGGCCATTGCCACCACGGGCGCAGCGGATGGAGTCAGCACGATCATCCGCAATACGATTCGACAACTGCAAACGCCCGATCACATCCGCGGACGCATGACCAGCATCAACCAGATATTTTTTCAGGGTGGGCCGCAGCTTGGTGAAATGGAAGCAGGTTCGGTGGCGCAGTTTTTCGGCGCATCGTTTGCGGTCATCAGCGGCGGCATTGGCTGTATCATCGGCACACTGCTGATCATGTGGAAGTGGCCGCAGTTGATGCATTACGACGGCCATGAGCCAATCGAAGGCGAGATCGCCCCATCGCCTTCTTCAGGGGCATCCATTGTTAGCAACAGGGTGCGGCGGCCGTAATAAAAAAAGCGACACGGCAGCGCCGTGTCGCTACGATGATTCGATCAAATTCTTCATCTCTGCCAGAACGGCTTGATGAATGGCTGCAGCATCATTTGTCCCCAATGCTTTGACATAAATCGGATTTCCGATCTGCACAGTCACTGTGACTGGCTTTTCGTTGAACATGACCATGCCCAGCAATTGCAGGGCGGTGGCAAGTTTTTCTTTTTCTTCTTGTGTCTTTTTGATTTTCAACAGCCAGTGATCGGCGTATTTTGCAGAGACCACGCCGCGAACCAGCACGGGCAGGATCGCCGCTTCAGGAGCCATGCGCACGAAAACGCCGACACTATCTGTCCATGCTTGCAGGGAGTCAACTGCGCCTGGGTATACCTCGGGGTCGGGTTCGATGTGACCTGCAGGGAAGGTGAGCGCCGCGCCGCCGTTCTTCAAATGGGAACTGACCTGACGCACAAGGGTCATACGCTTGGCGGGGTCATCGTGGACGTAGAATAGCTGTCTGGTTGTGTGGGGGAGCGCATTCAGAAAAGGGCGATCAAGGGCGATGATATGCAGGTCTTTGCGATTTAAGGCGGCAAAGAGTGCGACCGTGTCGGTCATGCCTGGATGATTGGATAATGCCAGAAACGCTGAATCAGGCACACGGTCCGCGTGAAGGACGCGCAATTCTTTTACATAGCGATTCAACAGGTTGCGTCCGCCTTCGGCAATGCCGTGCATGCCGGTGGTGTCGTCATATTCCATCATGTGACGGGCAAAGGTTTCGGCAGGTTTGCGGAAAAGGAATCGCAAAATTTTGGCGGCAAGGGGATGATTTTGCCAGCCAAAAGAGGAGACGAGGTCGTCGAGGTTGATCTGTGTGAGTGTTTCGAACTGGTCCAATTTATTTCTTTGCGGTGGCCCACATGTTGAGCATGAATTCAAAATAGCCGAATTTTGTTTTGGTCATTTCAAAACCAGCCTGGCCGAAATACCAGCCCAGCAGCGGCAGGGTGTAGGCGTAGGCATGTTCATGGATCTCTTCGGCGCTGACAAGGCCGATCCGCGCCATGAATTTCAGCAGTCCGTCGGACCATGCTGCGGGGGTGGTGAGGATGACCATGCCTTCGGGTTTTAGCACGCGGTAGATCTCTTTGAAAAGTTTTGCCATCAAGGCGGGGTCGAGGTGTTCAACGACGGCCAGCAAAGTGACCGATTCGAAATAATCATTTTCAAATGGCAGGCGCGGTTCGATCTCGAGATCAAGGGTGAAACTTTCGATCTTCAGTTCGGAGGCTGTTTGTTGGGGGAGCGGGATCTGGTCGATCGCAAATTTTTCAGCAAAGGCCGTGTGTGCCAAAAAATATGGAAAAGAGCCGCAACCGATATCGAGGATACGGCCGTTGCGTAGATTTGAAGGGATGAGCTTGTTCGCTCGTTGTGCGCGCAGGTCTGCGAGCATGGGTTCGAGCAGACCTTTTCCGCGGGTCATACCTGCCATGAAAATGTTCTCCAATTTTTGAATTATCGCTTTTTGCGTAAATTACATTAGGGGCATAATTAGTCGTCTGAAAGAGTTTACAAAACTTTTCTCGCTCAAGCCGCCGTCCTCGGCGGCGGGGACGCCGCCGAGAGCATGTTTTTATGAAATTTATTTCGGCAGACTACCTGATCTTTGCCTGGTAGATTATGCGATACCATGAAATTCGTGCAACTATATCCCACATTTATTTTCCATGCAATCTACGGATTTGTTGAGAGGCGGGGACCCAGCGATTCGCTGCAATGAAAGCCCGTTATTCTGGTTCCATCGAAAAGTGGAGCGGATATCCCTCCAACCCTGCGGCGAAGTGGGCTTTGTTGATGCGCCGCTCCGCCTCAGATTTGGCCACGGTCTGCACGTAGGCCATGCCTGTGATGTGGGCCTTGAGCATGATCTCGGCGGCGGTGGGTGTGCCGAGATAAAAGAAGGTCGTCAACGCATGCACGACGAAATCCATCGGCGTCACATCATCGTTGTGGATGAGGATGCGGTAGAGGGGCTCGAGTTCCGTTTCGGTGATCTCGATGATCTCAATTTCGGGGGCAATTTGGTTGTTCATGAAAAGGATGAATTTTTTATATATAAAGGCGGTTTAGTTGTTCCACCTCTTGTGAGGTGAGGACGATCTCGGCTGCTTCGAAATTTTCCAGGATGTGCTGCGGGTTGAACGACATGGGAATCGTGATGACGCGCGGTTGGGAGACCAGCCATGCCAGCGCGATCTGATAGGCTGTGGCGGAATGTGCTTCGGCGATCTCCTGCAGGGTTTTGTTCACAGGCAGGTTGCGGAATTTCACGGGTGAATATGCCGTGATCAGAATATCGTTTTTCTGGCAATATTCCACCACGCCATTTTCCACGTAGGCACGGTCTGGCAGGCGGTAGGGTACCTGATTGGTAAGCAGGGGTGTTTCAGAAAGTTCCTGCGACTTCTTGAGGTCTCTGAGTTTGAAGTTGCTCACTCCCAAATGGCGCACTTTCCCGTCGCGGACAAGTTTGTTCAGCGCGGTGAAGGTCTCTTCCAGTTTCATGCCCGTTGAAGGCCAGTGGATGAGATACAGATCGACATATTCCATTTGCAGGCGGCGCAGGCTTTTTTCGCAGGACGAAAAAACATCCTTTGGGTTGAGGTGTTCGGGTGAAACCTTGGTGGTGATGAACAGGTCTTCACGTTCGGTCTTTGTCTCGCGCACCACACGCCCGATCAATTCTTCAGCGTGCCCGCTCGAATACATTTCCGCGGTGTCGAAGTGGGTATAGCCAACCTCCAGGGCAGAGCGCAGAGCGGCCATCGAAACAGAATCAAGACTCGGGTCGGGGGTTGATTCGCCGCCGATCTTCCAGGTGCCGAATCCGATCTTGGGGAGGGTCAGGTTTGGGAGGGTTTCAAATTTCATCGGTGTATTAATCCAATTCAATTTCGATCGAGCGTGTCACTTTGGCCCTGCCGCCAGCGAGCAGGCTTTTGATGCTGCCATCTTCCAGTTTCAATTCGACCAGAATTTCGCTGGGTGATGGCGTTGGCATGAGCCTGCCTTGTTCGAGAATCAGCGTTTCTTTGTTGATGTTTATTTGGTCGAATAAATAACATGCCAGCGGTCCCGCCGCCATGCCTGTGGCCGCTTCTTCGGGAATGCCGTAATACGGTGCAAACATGCGTGTTGCGGCATCGCGCCCGCGGACTTGTGTTTCGAGCGTGAAGGGATAATAGCCGATTAAATCCAATGCTTCGCTGATCTGGTGAATGGCGTTCAGGTCGGGGTGGATCGCTTTGAGCGTGGCTTCATCCTTCACGGGAATCATCATGAACGAATTGCCTGTGTTGACGGGCATGGGGTTATGACCAGCCAGCAGGTCGGTCTTTTGCAGGTGCAGTGAGGCGAGAACATCCTGTTCGCTGATGCCTTTGTAGGGGAGCGGAAAATACTTTGGCGCAAGTTGTTGCATGTACGCCACTTCACCCTTCAAATAAATATCACGATTTCCATCGATGGTTTCTTTTGAGCTTTTGGGTCCTTTCACGATTCCCTGCTGTGACAAATAGGAGAACGTGGCGATGGTGGCGTGTCCGCAGTGAGCGATCTGTTTGTTGGGCGTGAAGAAATCCAGCTTGAATTCCGCGCTTTGTGATCTGGAAACAAATGCCGTTTCAGAAAGCCCGACCTTTGCGGCGATCTTTTGTTTGTCCTCTTTCGTAAATTCATCGGCAGGGTAAACAACGCCAGCGGGATTGCCGCCCTCTCCCGCGTCTGTGAATGCATTGATAATGTTGATGGTGATCTTGTTGGTCATGGGTCCTCTGTAATTGTATGGCTATTGTAGCATCCATTTCTCTCCCGATATTCTGCACAAATTCTGCACATCTAAAAAGTATCCTTTGGAAAATTTGAAGGAGAACAATCATGCAAAATATGCTAAAGAACAAAAGAAATTGGTGGATTGCCGCCATCCTCGTGGTTGCTGGTGTGTTGGTTTGGGCGGGTGTGGCCGCCACAGGTTCTGCAAATGCGGCAGAAGCACAAACAGAACAGGTCATTGCGATGGAACTGGCACAAACTGTTGAAACTTCAGGCACACTTGAATCCCAGCCCTTTGCCAGCCTCAATTGGAAGACAGGCGGAATTGTTGAATCGGTCCATGTGCAGCCTGGGGATTTTGTAAAAGCAGGCGATGTCCTGTTGACTTTGCAGCCTGAGAGCACATCCGCTTCTCTGGCCTCGGCTCAAGCGGACCTGGAAACTGCTCAAGCCAACCTGCGGGCATTGACCTTCCCTGATGGTTCATCCGTTGGGGAAGCCCGTGAGAATGCATCCAGCGCGTTCGACGCGTGGAGCGATGCACGGGTGGATCTGATGGACGCACTTGCCTACAATCGCGGCGGCGGCGATGACGATTTGTACAGCGATGTGGTGACTGCCCGCGACGACCTTGTCAATGCGCTGGAGGAATATCCGCTGGCGGCGAATGTGGATGCACAATTTTATTACTGGGCGGCCCGTGCCGATGCACTGGGATATCACGGTGAGTATGATCATGCCGCCCTTGTACCTGTTTTCCGCGCTGAGTTGAACGCCGACGATGCTGAACTTGTCGATGAGATCCTCACAGCCCAGACCGAATTTGAGACTTTGGCCAAAGCCTTCGCCGAATCAATGGAAGATCAGGATGATGCGGTCGACGCGATGAAAGCCTTTGGCGCCTACGAACAATCGGCTGATGCCTTGTTGGATGCTATGGAAGCGGAATACGGTGTGCTGGTTCAGCCCAGCGAAAGTGACCTGGCTTCAGCTCAGGCAAAAGTGGACGCCGCTCAGGCCAGCGTAAATAATTTGCAGATCGTTGCTCCCTTCGATGGGCAGGTGCTTTCAGTGGATGACCTGGTGGGCGATACCGTGAGTGCTGGCGATCTTTCGGTGAACATGGCTGATATGAATAACCTGTACGTGGAGGCCCAGGTGGATGAATCGGATGTGGCCAATGTCAGGGTTGGGAATCAGGTTGAGGTCACGTTGGATGCGCTGCCTGACCTCGTGTTGACAGGTTCTGTGACGGTGGTCAATCCTGTGGGTGAAGTCGTGGGCGGTTTGGTAAAGTATTCCATCCGTGTGGAGCTTGACCCCGTGAAAGATGATTTCCTCCCCCTGGGCGCAACGGCAAATGTGGTTATCAAGGTCAGTGATACACAGGCTTCTCTGGCAGTGCCGATCATGGCAATTCAAAATGACAATGAAGGCGAGTATGTGTGGGTGCTGCGAGATGGTGAAGCGGTGCGTGTGAATGTGACAGGCGGCGCTCTGGTAGATGGGTATGTGGTGGTAACTGGTGACCTGCAGGAAGGTGAGTCTTTGCAGCTTGTGGAACGTGAAAGCGGCTTTACTCCGCCCAATCCATTTTCTGGTGGTGCGAAATGATTCAAGCCGATGGTTTGACCAAGGTTTACCAAATGGGTGACAGTGAAGTGCGCGCCCTTGATGGGGCGAGTTTCACCATCAAAAAAGGCGAGATGGTGGCGATCATGGGGCCTTCTGGGTCGGGCAAAAGCACGTTGATGTCGATCATTGGCTGTCTGGATGTGCCCAGCGAAGGGAGTTACTCGCTCGATGGTGAAGCCGTGCAGACATTGGATGAAACAAAGCTTGCCGATGTGCGCGGACGGAAGATCGGGTTTGTGTTTCAACAGTTTAATCTGCTGGCACGGACGAGCGCCCTGGAAAATGTGATGCTGCCACTGACCTATGCGGGCATTTCTGGCAAAGAACGCGAAGACCGCGCTAAAAAGGCGCTGGAACGTGTTGGGCTTGGCGGGCGGACCAGTCACGCGCCGAACGAGCTCTCAGGCGGGCAACAGCAGCGTGTGGCAATTGCACGAGCCATTGTCAACGAGCCGAGTATTTTGCTTGCGGATGAACCGACAGGCGCGTTGGATAGTAAAACTGGCGTGGAGATCATGGACTTGTTCCAACGCCTGCACAGGGAAAATGGTCAGACGGTGATTTTGGTGACACATGACTCGTACGTAGCCCGTCATACCGAGCGGATCATCAAAATCTCCGATGGAAGGATCGTTTCAGATGAAGTGAACCCGAATCCCATCAAGGCGGGTACGGGCAGGGGAGAGGAGTAACCATGTTGTATTCAGAAAATCTCAAGATCGCCCTGCGTGCCCTGCGCGCGAACAAGATGCGTTCTGTGCTGACCATTTTGGGTATTGTCATCGGCGTGGCCACGGTGGTGGCACTGCTTTCGATCGGCAACGGCGCAACCGCCAGCATCACCGATCAGATTCAAAGCGGCGGCTCCAACCTGCTGACCCTTTCTCCAGGCAGGATGCAAACTCCCATGTCCAGTTTGGGGCAGTCACAACAGGCGAGCTACTTGTATTATTCAGATTATGAAACGCTCTCAAAAACATTAACGGGTGAGATCACCTCGATCGTGCCTGTTTATCAGGCGAGCTACACCGTGAAATTCGGCGATGAAAGTTTTTCAACCTCGGTTTCAGGTGTGATGGAAGACCATGCGCAGGCACGTTCGTTCACCATCAGTGCTGGGCGCTTCGTAACCGATGGAGATAACGATGCACTGGCGCGGGTGGCTGTGCTGGGGGCTACTGTGGCGGAAGACCTGTTCGGCACACTTTCGCCGATTGGGCAGACGATCTCTTTGAACGGGGTCAAGTTTGAAGTGGTGGGGCTGCTTGAGTCAGAAGGAGCCTCCATTGGCTCCCCCGATGACATCATCTTTGTGCCGCTGGAAACGGGTTACATTAAACTTTTCGGTGATACGGCAAACCACAACAGCAAGAAGACCGTGAACAGCATTTTGATCTCTGTCACCGATTCAAAAGACATGGATGCCATCTCTGCCCAGGCGGAATACATTCTGCGCCGCGCCCATGAATTAAAACCCACGGAAGAGATCGATTTCAATATCATGAGTCAGGCTGATACGCTCGAAACCTTGAATTCTGTAACCCAAACCCTGACCGTCTTCCTCGGAGCGATTGCCGCAATTTCCCTGCTGGTGGGCGGCATTGGCATCATGAACATCATGCTGGTTTCAGTGACCGAACGCACCAAGGAGATTGGCCTGCGGAAGGCAGTCGGTGCAACGAAGAATCAGATTCTGACCCAGTTCCTCATCGAAACGGTCACGTTGAGTTTGTTGGGAGGTTTGGTGGGGATTTTGCTCGGGGTGGGCATTGCTCTGGCGTTTAGCCTCTCTGGCCTGATCAACTCCGTCATCACCGCAGATTCGATTTTGCTGGCCTTTTTCTTCGCGCTTGCCATTGGCATCTTTTTTGGCCTCTACCCAGCCCAGCGGGCCGCATCCCTGCACCCGATGGTGGCATTGAGGTATGAATAAACTCAAATCATTGGTAATGTCTGGAAAGTGGAAAGTAGGATGTCGGTATACTTTCCACTTTCCACTCCCAAAAAACACACCCTCTTCACATAGTCTCGTATAATCGTCCCATGCCAAAAAAAATCCTCATCGTGGATGATGAACCCCAGATCGTGGAAATCTGCCGCGATTACCTCAAAGCGGCAGGTTATGAAACCGTCACAGCCAGCAACGGTTCACAGGCGCTTGCACTGGCACGCCGTGAAAAGCCAGATTTGATCGTGCTTGATTTGATGATGCCAGAAATGGACGGTCTGGACGTCACCCGCGAAATACGCCGTGCAAGCGATGTGCCCATCATCATGCTTACCGCCCGCGTTGAGGAAACCGACAAACTCATCGGCCTTGAACTCGGCGCAGATGATTACATCACCAAACCGTTCAGCCCGCGTGAATTGGTGGCGCGCATCCGTGTTGTTTTGCGCCGCGTTGTAAATTCTCCCGATGGCGATACCATCCGTGCAGGCAGTGTGGAGCTGGATCGTGCGCATTATGAAGTTCACCTGCCAGATAAAACGGTTTCGCTCACTGCCACTGAATTTGAAATCCTCGCCACGCTCATGAGTCAGCCTGGCCGTATTTTTTCTCGTGCGCAGCTGCTCACCGCCACTCATGGCGTCACTTTTGAAAGCCTCGAACGTGCCATCGATTCACATGTCCGCAACCTGCGCCGTAAACTGGAGCCCGCTGACTTGATCGTCACCGTGCATGGCGTTGGGTATAAATTTGAGGGCTAAGATGCATTCATCTGTCCACGAGATTCGCACCCGTTTGTTGTCCCTGTTGGTCAGGGCTTTTATGTTTGTTTTGTTTCTGGCATTGATTTTCTTTCTTGCAGTAGTGGGCGCTGTTTTGACCTCGCAAACTTCGCCGATTCCCATTCCGTTCGGGCGGGCATTGGAAGGGTATTACATCGGCCACGGCAATTGGGATGGGGTCGAAAAGGTTTTTGACACCCTCGAAGAATTGAAGACCCTTGATGTGCTTTTACTGGATGAAGGGCAACGCATCGTTCTGGACCATGATTCTGATCCTGCATCGGTGGTGGGTTCCAGCTACGAAATAAGACCCAACGATTTCCTGATCAATCTGACGGTGGAGGGACAGGTGGTGGGGCGGCTTGCCTTCACTTCGATCACCCCCTGGAGCAGGCTGGGCATTGCGCGTGCGGTGGTCATTCCTGTCGGCATTATTTCACTGTTGCTTTCCATTTTTCTTTTGATCGTTGCCACGGTATTGGTTCGTCGTTTCGTCAATCCGCTGGCAGATGTCATCTATGCTGCCCGTGAGGTGACCAACGGGAAACTCACCACCCGCATCTCCAGTGAAGGTCCACAGGACATGCGCAGCCTGTCTGAAAGCTTCAACGAAATGACCGCCGCCCTTGAACGCAACGACCGTGAACGCCGTGACCTGCTTGCAGATATTGCCCACGAACTGCGCACACCGCTCTCTGTCATTCGCGGCCGCCTCGAAGGCATTGTGGATGGAATCTACACTGCCGATGATGGACAAGTATCCCTCGCCCTTGAGCAAACCTATCTCCTCGAACGCCTTGTGGATGACCTGCGTCTGTTGACCCTTGCCGAGACCCGTCAATTGCATTTCGAGAAAAAGAAAGTTGATTTCGTTCAACTCTCACAACACACCATTGAAATGTTCTCTGCCGAAGCGCGGGAGAAAAATATTTCGATTTCTCTTGAGATGGGGAAGGGGAATTACACAGCAGAACTTGATCCGCAGCGCATGGAACAGGTTATTGGTAATTTGATTGGGAACTCACTGCGCTATATCCCAGAGGGGAGCAAAATATGGCTTGCGCTTGAGGAAACATCAAAAGAGGTGAAGCTCTTCGTCAATGATAACGGGCCTGGTGTGGCTCAAGATGAATTGCCCTACCTTTTCGATCGTTTCTGGCGCAAAGACAAATCCCGCACACGCAGTGCGGGCGGCACGGGTTTGGGCCTTGCTATTGCGAAGCAGCTTGTCGAAGCGCAGGGTGGGACGATCCACGCCAGCAATTTGCGTGAGGGTGGTTTGCAAATTGCGATCGAATTTAGGAAGATGTGATCTGCTTTTTGTGGATTGCCCGATAGATCGGTTCGATAAACCTTGCAAGGATCGGGCCAAGAATGGCAAGGAACAAAACATAAGCAGCGGAAAGCGCGCCGAGTTGAGGCTCCAAGCCTGCACTGACTCCCAGCCCAGCAATGACGATTGAAAATTCTCCGCGTGCCACCAATGCTGCACCTGCACGAAACGCTTCCAACGGATTTGATTTGGCACGGCGGGCTGCCCACCAGCCCGTCAGGATCTTTGTCAGCGTGGTGAAAAGGCCCAGAGAAACAGCCAGCAGCAAAACGGGAGGTAAAGAAGCGGGGTCGATCTGAAGTCCAAAGAAAAGGAAGAAGATGGCGGCAAATAAGTCGCGTAATGGGCCAAGCAGTTTGTGAGTCCGCTCGGCGATGGAGTCGGAGATGGCGATGCCCATCAAAAATGCACCGATGGCCGCAGAGACTTGCAGGTATTGCGCCATACCTGCCACGAAGAGCATTAACCCGAATGTGGTGAGCAGGATGACTTCGTCTGATTGATGCGCGATGAGCTTGCTGAATTTTTTCCCGTATTTGACAGCGACGAATAAAACTGTGCCCACGGTGGCAAGTGCAATGGAGACGGAGAGAACCGCTTGCGAGATCTCCTGCCCGATCAGCAGCACAGCCACAATGGGCAGATAGACCGCCATGATGAGGTCTTCGAGCACGAGGATGGAAATGATGGTGGGCGTTTCGCGATTGTTCATACGCCCCAACTCGGATAATACTTTTGCGATGACGCCAGAAGATGAGATGTAGGTGACGCCGCCAAGCAATACTGCGGCAAGTGGTGACCACCCAAGCACGAAACCAAGAATGAGACCAGGCGGGAAGTTCAGCAGAAAATCCACGATCCCAGCTGGGAATCCTGAACGCAGATTCGTGCCGAGCTCTTCACCTGAATACTCAAGCCCCAGCATGAAAAGCAGAAGAATGACACCGATCTCTGCGCCGATATGAACAAAGTCTTCGCTGAATTGAATGGGGAGGAGGCCGCCATTGCCGAAGGCGAGGCCTGCCAGTAAATAAAAGGGGATGGCTGAAAGCCCTAAACGGCTGGCAAGGCGTGTGAGCAGGGCAAGGCCAATGATGGCTGCTCCAAGCTCAATAAAAACAAGGGAGATGTCTTCCATACTTGATTTTACACAAGAAAGCTCCTCGTGTTCAATTTCATGTGAATTTTCTTATTTAGCTTCTGCAATGATCGCAGTGACTTCTATTTCAACCAATAATTTAGGATCGATCAACCCTTTCACTTCGATCATGGATGCGGCAGGTTTGACCGTTCTGAAAAATTCACCATGTGCCCTGCCGACCTCTTCCCATTTTGAAATGTCGGTCACGAACATGCGGGTTCGCACCACATCTTGCATGGATGCGCCAGCTTCAATTAAAGCTTTTTCGATCTTCGCGAGGGCGTATTTGGTCTGTTCGTAAGGATCATTCAAACCGACGATTTCGCCTCGCTCGTCGACCGCAGTTGTCCCTGCCACTTCGATCATATTGCCAACCCTGACCGCTCGCGAATAGCCAACAATATCCTCCCATTTTGCACCTGAAGAGATGTTGATTCTTTTGTTCATGGTGTCAACTCCATTTTGATACAAAATAAAAAACCCCGCTTTTCAGGCGGGATCTTTGCCTATTCCTCTTCATCGTTTTTGAATTCGATGTCGTATTTCTCGCGTGCTTTTTCCACCTGTGCGTAATGTTCCTGTGCCCATTTTCCAAGCGCCACCACAGGCTCGTTGAGCGATTTGCCAAGCAGGGTCAATTCGTATTCCACGCGGGGTGGTACGACAGGAAATACATGGCGTGTGACGATGCCATTGCGTTCAAGTGCTCGCAGGGTTTGAGAAAGCATTTTCTGTGAGATGCCCCCAACTTCACGCAATAAGGCGTTGTGACGGTTGATTCCGCGTGCAATGGCGTTCAATGTGAGCAGAGTCCATTTGTCTCCGATCAATTCCATCACTTTGCGCGAAGGGCAATATTCGTTGAGGATATCTATTGGGTATGTGCTCATGATACACACCTTTTGGTAACTACCATACAAATTAGTGGGCTCTTGGAAGGGTTTGACCCGCCACTTATACTGATTGTAACAGAACAGGAAAAGATGACAATGAACACATGGCTTACTGCAATTCACATCAAACCAGAGCACGTTGAAAAATTTCTGGCGGCATCGACTCCTTTTGCGGGAGAGAGTCTGCGCGAGAGCGGATTGGTCAGCTTTGCGCTTTTACAACGAGTGGATGATATTGCACAGTTTTCGATGTTCGATGTCTATCATGATGCTGCTGCCCGCGAGAATCACCTGACCTCGGCGCACTATCTGGCATGGTTGACCATTGTCACACCGCTTTTGGCGGCACCAATGACCTCCCTGCCATTCAACCCGATCTTTCCGCCGCCTGAAGATTGGGAACGCCATCTGGAAACGGAATCGTGATCTTCGATTAGGGTTTTCGTAAAAAATCAAATTAAAAACAGGAGTAAATAAAATGGAACAAAAAGAAGTTGCACTCAGTGTTTCGAAAGCCATCCTCAACGGAGAATGGGATAAGTTGAATGGGATTTTGTCCGATGATTTTACCTATACGGGCGATGGAATGTTCCTCAACAAAGCGCAGTACATGGATTTCATGAAAGGTATGAGAGCTGCATTTAGCAACATGAACTTTGAATTCTCACATGTGATCAGCGAGGGCGATGCAGTAAGCATCCGCTTTGTTGTGACCGCAAAGCACACAGGCAGTTTCATGGGTGGGGCGGCGACGAACAAAAACCTCAATTTCAGCGGAATTTTCATACGGAAGGTGAAGGGTGATAAAGTGGTGCAGGAATGGCAAGCCACCGACCTGCTCGGCATGATGACTCAAATGGGTGTTGGTACCTTGCTCGGCTACGCCATCTTTGGTGTGTGGCTCAAAAAGAAATAACAAGATAATTGCCCCCAAACAAAAGCGTCCATTTCAACACGAAATGGACGCTTTACCAATTACCAATTAC
>DAOQID010000019.1:15739-41267 GCA_035339375.1 Anaerolineales bacterium
TTACCAATTACCAATTACTGCTTCACGCTGGAACCTTATCCCATTCCTTCTGTGCGTGCTCAAAGCCTCTCTTCAGGGCTTCATAGTTCTTTGGCAGCAAGTGCTTGTGCCTTGCAGGTAAATGAGCCTCCAGCGCTTTTTCCACGTCTTCGATCTTGATCTCAGGCAGGGCGGTGAGCATTGCTCCGATGGCCACCATGTTCATCAATTTCTTGTCGCCGATTTCTTCAGCGATTTCATTGCAGGGAACAAAAATCGTGTGGATATCGCTGCGCCGCGCCGAATGATCCACCATGGACTGGTTCACGATCAAGGTTCCGCCGCTGGCCAGCATGGGCTCATATTTATCAAAAGACGGCAGGTTGAGGGCAATTGCCAAAGGTGGATTCTTCACCAATGGCGAACCAATTTCATGGTCCGCAATGACCACGGTGCAATTGGCTGTGCCGCCGCGCATTTCAGGTCCATAGGATGGGATCCAAGTCACATCTCTGCCTGTATCCATGGCTGCATACGCCAGCACCTGACCGCCGAACAAAACACCCTGTCCGCCAAAGCCTGCGATGATGATTTCTTTTTGCATGTTGCTCCTTTGGAGCAGAGAATAGTGAATAGATAATGGAGTGCCGATCACTATTCACTAATCACTACTCACTAGATTTTTATCTGTTTGATCGCTTCACTGATCTTGTAATCACCAAGTGGATAGGCGGGGACCATGCTGTTTTCCACGAACTTCAGCGAGTTGACGGGAGTCATGCCCCAATTCGTCGGGCAGGTGGAAAGCAATTCGACCATCGCAAAACCAAGTCCACGGGCCTGGGTCTCAAACGCCATGCGGATCGCCTTTTTCGCCAGGCGGATGTTCTTCGCATCGTGTAATGAACGGCGTGCACAGAATCCGACCCCATCCAGTGTGGCGAGCATTTCAGCCATTTTGATCGGGTATCCCTGCGTTTCAACATCGCGGCCATTCTGTGAAGAAGTGGTCTTCATGCCAGGCAGTGTGGTCGGCGCCATTTGTCCACCGGTCATGCCGAAGTTGGCATTATTTACAAAGATCACGGTCAGGTTCTCGCCCCGTGCCGCCGCATGGACAATTTCACCCATGCCGATCGAAGCCAGATCGCCATCGCCTTGATAGGTAAAAACAATTCGGTCAGGCAGCACACGCTTGATGCCCGTTGCCATCGCGGGCGCACGCCCGTGCGGCGCTTCTACAAAATCGGTATCGAAATAATTGTAGGCAAACACCGAGCAGCCCACCGGCGCAACACCGATCGTTTTATCCAAAACGTTCATTTCCTGCAGCACTTCTGCAACAAGCCGATGTGCCACCCCATGCGTGCAACCCGGGCAATAATGGGTGGGTGATTCGGTAAACCCTTCAGGCCTTACACAAACAACATTTTCAGCCAGCATTCTGTCTCTCCTTTACCCTGCTGCCATGCGTTCAAGCCACGCATCACGCGGATTGGCATTCACGGCCATCTTGCTTTTTGCCATGCGGCGAATCTCGTTCAGAATTTCATCGGGGAAGGGAACCACGCCGCCCAATCTTCCATAGAATTCGACCGGCACGCGGCCTTTTACAGCCAGGCGGACATCCTCCAGCATTTGACCGGAATTCATCTCAGTGACAAGGAACGCATCCACTTTACCCGCAAGCTGCTCGATCACCGCAGAAGGAAACGGGCTGACAGTGACCGGGCGCAACAACCCCACCTTGATTCCCTGTGCGCGGGCCTCACGGACCGCTGAAAGCGCCACACGTCCTGCTGTGCCAAAGCCGATAATCACAATTTCGGCATCATCAAGGAAATATTCCTTGTAGCGTACTTCATTTGCTTGAATGGTCCGCCAGCGATTGAGCAGGCGCAGATTCATCTTTTCTTCTTCGGCAGGCTCAATATAAATGGATGAAAGCACACGCCTTTCGCGTTTGCCCATCCTGCCATCGGTAGCCCAATCCCAATTGGCCCGCTGCACGGGTCGCATCTCAGGCATTTGGGCAGGCTCCATCATTTGTCCCACCGAACCATCAAGAATAACCATGCACACAGAGCGGTATTTTTCTGCCAGATCAAAGGAAAGCACCATCAGGTCAATGGCTTCCTGCACTGAAGCAGGAGCCAGCACGATCGGTTGATAATCCCCATGCCCGCCGCCATGGACAGCCTGGTTGTAATCGGCCTGAGCAGGGGCAATGTTCCCGAGGCCTGGTCCGCCGCGCATCACGTTGACAAGCACCGCGGGCACTTCCGTCCCTGCGATGTAGGAGATGCCTTCCATCATCAAGCTCACCCCCGGACTTGAAGAAGATGACATCACACGCACCCCGGTGCAGGCCGCGCCATAGACCATATTGATCGCGCCAAGTTCCGATTCTGCCTGCACAAAAGCGCGTCCCAGCTCAGGCATGCGGCGGGAGAGGTATTCAAGGATTTCTGTTTGTGGGGTGATCGGGTAACCAAAATACGCCTCCAGCCCCGCGCGTACGGCAGCTTCGGCAATGGCTTCGTTCCCTTTCCATAATTCTTTTGGCATTTATTTCTCCATTGGTTTTTGTAGTTCAAAAGAGAAAGATGAAAGAAGAAAGATGTAAATTTCCTTCTTCTTTCATCTTTTTATGCAGTTACTGTAACGGGGGCGGCGTTCTTCGTTATTTCACGATACACGGTGATCGCTGCATCCGGGCAGACCAGCGCACAAATAGCACACCCCGTGCAACCGTCCTTGAACGTGTGCGCGGGGTGGTAGCCCTTCGGGGTCAGGTGTGACATGTTAATTTCCATCACACCCTGCGGACATGCACTAATGCACACCTCGCATCCTTTACAATAAGTATCACTGACTTCGATCCAGCCTTTTGCGGCCATTGCAACTCCTTGATTTATATGAGAAGTCGGACATAATTTAGCGGGATTGCCCGCCATGTTGATTATGTCGTTTTCCTACAATAAAGAGTAGTGCCAAGCGTCACGAAGGCCAAAGTACAAACATCATATAAAGAAATTCATTTCAAATACAGGCCCATCTTTGCAAGCCATCTTCCATTCATGTGGATGATGGGATGAAACCGCACACACGCCGCATTCTGCGAGACCTCCACACGGCAGTGGCGCCTGGATTAAAACCTGCGCTTCACGCACCGCCGACACCTGATTCAGTTTCTCGAACAGTTTTTTTACCTGTGGCAGAGTCTCGCGGGCAGAATCGACTGCGATGAAATCAGCCCATTTGCAAATTTCTTCAAGTGAACGCAACGGCTGCACTTCCACGACTTCGGGCAAACCACTCGGCGCGGAATCGCATACCAGCACAACTTCGGCACCCTGTTTCAATGCAATGGGAATCAACCCGTTCAGGCGGGCGGATGAGGATTCAAGTGCGATCAACGCCAGTTTGCGTGTATTGGCAGGGACGGAAAACCCATGCCCAAGCGGGCCGCGTAAGTTAAGCTGCGTTCCGATTGTCCAGGTAGGGGGCAGGGGCGGCGCGAAGCGAAACCCTTTCGGCGCTGAGTCGTAGAAGTAAACAGAAACAGGCAGCGGTGAGGTTGATCCGCTGGCGTGGGCGAGGAGATATTGCCCCGGCGCTGGAATCAGATTTGGAGGACAGTCCATTTGGGCGGAGCCATCCAGATATATTTCGGTGATTAGTCCTGTGCCTGTGTGCATGGGATGATTATAATCAACCAAACAATAACTCGGAGGAGTCATGAATATTGCAGGTGTAATTCAAGCGGTTGGTTCTTTTGCATGGCTGGTTTTCGTTGGTTTGCTGGTGATGATCGGTGTTCGTTCGAGCCGCAACCAGCCTTCGAAGGGGTTCGGGACAGGGGTAGTGGCATCGCTCGTTGTAGCGATTTTGCTGACGACCCTTGGTGCAGGGATCGTTTTCATTCAGCCCGAAGAACGCGGCATTGTGATTTCTGCGTTTTCTTCCAAAGGGTATCGTGAACAGTCATTGCAGCCTGGCTTGCGCTGGATCATTCCTTTTGCAGAGCAGGTCACTTTGTACCCGATCTCGCGCCAGACCTATACAATGTCTTCATCGCCTACGGAAGGTCAGATTGTCGGCGATGATTCGATCCGTGCCCGTACGAACGATGGGCAGGAAATTTTGATTGATGCGTCGGTGATCTACTCCATTGATCCATCGAAGATCATTGAACTGCATATCAACTGGCAGAGCCGATATCAGGATGAATTGGTGCGCCCCGCTTCACGAAACACCATCCGCGATGCTGTTTCGCAATACAGCGTCGAGGAGATCGTCAGCACCAAGCGCGCTGAAATGGAAGAAGAGATCACCAGATCGTTGACAGAGGCATTCAAAGAGAATGACCTGGTTTTGGTGAGTTTCCTGCTTCGTGATATTCATTTTAGCGAAGAGTATGCTGCCGCTGTCGAACAAAAGCAGATTGCCGAGCAACAAGCCCAACAGGCAAAATTAGTTGTTGAACAGAAAAAGCAGGAAGCCGAACAAGCCCGTCAGGTTGCGCAAGGACAGGCAGATGCTGCGGTGATTGCGGCGCAAGGCGCGGCAGAGGCGCGGCTTATTCAGGCGCAGGCCGAGGCACAAGCCAATCAGTTGTTGGCGGCTTCGCTCACGCCCACGCTTTTACAGTATCAATATATTTTGAAACTTGCCCCGGGTGTGCAGACCATTTTCATTCCGAGCGGTAATCAGTTTATTTTGCCGCTGCCCGATACCACTTTGCAGACACAGTAAAATCGATCGCGCTTCATTGGTACAATATGACCGTCGGTTGTTTTGCCGATGGTCATATTGTTTATAAGGGGCGCAGACTTTAGTCTGTGTGCTGAAAGCGGAATAAAATCTTCATCCCGCTGATTCGAAATAGGAGCACAATGTCGATTCCTCAATCTGGGCGCGAAATTCGCCTGACCACGCTTTCGGCGTGCGCTGGCTGAGCGTCTAAACTAAGCGCTGATGCGCTGACGCAGGTTCTGCGTCCGATCAAGAATGTTTTTGATCCTGCTGCATATCCAGACCTTTTGGTGGGGCTTGCTTCCCCGGATGATGCGGCTGTGTGGCGTTTAAGTGAAGATAAGGCGATCGTCGTCACTACAGATTTTTTCACACCCGTGGTGGATACACCTTACGAATATGGTTCGATTGCAGCCGCCAACTCTCTTTCAGATGTATATGCCATGGGCGGACAGCCCTTCCTTGCTTTGAATGTGGCCGCCCTGCCCGATCATCTGCCGATTGAAATCTCCAGTGAGATCATGCGCGGCGGTGCGGAGAAGGCCCGTGAAGCAGGGGTGGTGATTGCAGGCGGGCATACCGTCAAAGACAAGGAACCAAAATTCGGGTTGGTGGTGATCGGTTTTGTCGATCCGCGAAAGATGATCAGCAAAGGCGGTCTGAGGGTGGGTGATGTGCTGGTGCTGACAAAACCCCTCGGCGGCGGTGTGACGACAACTGCGCTCAAGCAGGAAAAAGCTGAAGAAAGGCATATCGCGGAAGCCATTGAATGGATGTCGCGTTTGAATAAAACAGCGGGGCAGCTTGCCTTGGAATTTGATCTGCGCGGGGGCACGGATATCACCGGCTTTGGTTTCCTTGGTCATGGCCTGGAAATGGCGGAGGCTTCCGGGGTACGTTTGTCCATCGAAAATTCGAAGGTGCCGCTATTGAGCGGCGCACGTGGTTATGCTGAAAAAGGGACCTTCCCCGGCGGTGCATTTGACAATAAAGGCCATGTCGGCGAAAATGTCCGCTTCGATGTGGGTGTTGATGAACCTGCCCAAATGCTTTTGTTTGACCCACAGACCAGCGGCGGGCTTTTGCTTGGTGTTCCGCGTGAAAAGCTGAGTGCCTTTGAAACTCGTGCCAGAGAATTAGGTCAGCCCGTTTGGGTGGTCGGTGAAGTGCTGGATGGGCAGGGGATTACGGTTCAATAAAGATGTTTCGCATAAGCATTTTGGAATTGGCTTTCACCTGTGCTCTTATTCTGCTGGTTCTTGTGGTACCGATTATGGTGGCAAGGTTTCAGGCCCGTATGGATGGCCGTCTGAAAGACATTGAGAAGAAGCTCGATAAGAAAAAACAACAATAAGTTACAATAGAAGTAGAGAAAACGACCTGAAAAAACCCCATGTCAGAAATTCCCATAGAAATTTTGATAGACCTTTTTGCGTCTCCATTTATCAAGTTTTATTCAAATCAATTGACGAAAGATGACTTTTGCTGCGAGGTTTTTTCGCGGCTTTAAGTTTTTAAGCCTGTAACCGGTGGACAAGGAAACCATGAGTATTATTAACGAGATCGTTTTGATTCTAATTCTGATATTGATCAATGCATTGCTGGCAATGTCTGAAGCAGCATTGGTCGCTTCCCGCAAGGTGCGTTTGCAGCAACAGGCAAATGACGGGAATAAATCGTCAGAGTTGGCGCTTAAACTGCTCAAAGATCCCAATATATTTTTATCCACGGTCCAGATCGGCATTACGTTGATCGGTGTGCTGGCGGGAGCGGTGGGTGGTGCCACTATTTCAGAGGCCCTGGCCCTGGCGCTTCAGAAGATTCCCTATCTTGGTGAATTTAGCGAATCAATTTCACTGGCAATCGTTGTGTTGACCATCACCATCCTCACCATTTGGCTGGGAGAACTGGTCCCCAAGCGGCTTGGACTTACCAGCCCGGAAAAGATTGCGCAGGTTGTGGCAGGGCCCATGCTCTTCACTTCGAAGGCGTTTTCTCCGTTGATTAAATTAATGAGCAAAGCCACCAACTTTGCTTTGAGCCTGATGGGAGTG
Organism: Anaerolineales bacterium; assembly: GCA_035339375.1. Taxonomy (GTDB): domain Bacteria; phylum Chloroflexota; class Anaerolineae; order Anaerolineales; family Villigracilaceae; genus Villigracilis. The sequence continues at coordinate 22,531 of DAOQID010000019.1, forward strand.
GACCCTTCTTCCGAACCGCCTGTGACGGAAGAAGAGATCCACCTGTTGATCGATCAGGGTACGCAGGCAGGGGTGTTCGAAGAAGCGGAACAGGATATGGTTGAGGGCATTTTCAGCCTCGGTGATTCCCGTGTTTACTCGCTGATGACCCCGCGGACCGAGGTGGTTTGGTTGGATATCAACGATTCCATTGAGGATATCCGTGAGAAGATCGCAGAATGTCCTTACTCCCGTTTTCCTGTTCGGCAGGATTCACTGGAAACCATCGTCGGCATCGTCAAATCGCGTGATCTACTGGTGGAAAGCCTTTCCGGTAAAGCTGTGGATTTGAAGTCTCTGCTCAAGCCAGCACATTTCATCCCTGAAACCATGTTCGCTTCACGCGCATTGGAGCTGTTCAAAGAGAAAAACACCGAACTGCTCCTCGTGGTGGACGAATTCGGTGGGTTGCAGGGCTTGCTCACGATCAATGATATTTTGGAGGAGATCGTCGGCGCCATGGAATTTGAGGAACCGCAGGCCACCCAACGTCAGGATGGATCCTGGCTTTTGGATGGCATGTTGGAGGTGGATGAATTCAAGGAAATCTTCGATTTCGAGTCGCTGCCCCATGAAGATGAATACGAAACCCTGAGCGGATTTGTGATGACCTCGCTCGGGCGCGTCCCGCAGGCGGCAGACCATTTCGAGTGGAATAACTTCCGCTTTGAGGTGATCGACATGGATGGCCGCCGTGTGGACAAGGTGCTTGTTACCACATTGCCCAAACCGCAACCGCCACAATAAATTCCCCTGCAATAAATCCCTGCTCAATGCAGTTTTACACGGATTTTCGCGAATTTGATCTGAAAATTCGCGGTCAAAACTTGTGCTTTTCCGTCAAAACGGTGGAGCCATAAAAGGAAAAAAACAATGACAGCCTATGTAATCGTAGATATTGAAGTTTCAGATCCAGAGGGGTACAAGGAGTATGTCAAATTGGCGCCGGAAGCGGTGAAATTGTATGGCGGAAAGTACATTGCACGTGGCGGCTATAACGAAACCCTGGAGGGTGATTGGCAGGCCAGGCGGCTTGTCATTCTTGAATTCCCTTCTGTAGAGCAGGCAAAGAGCTGGGTGAACTCTCCCGAGTATGCACCAGCCCGTGCTTTGCGTCATAAATACGCCCGCAGTAACATGGTCGTCGTTGAAGGCGTGTAATTGTTCGATGGTATAATTTTTTTCGTATGAGCCAAGAATCCAACCCCAATCAAAAGACAAAAGTCTGTCCTACATGCGGTACGCGTTTGAGCGAAAATGCAATGCGCTGTCTCGTGTGTGGCACGGAATTCAACGCCAAACCTGAGCCGAAAGCCGCCAAGAAAGTGGAAAAATCGGTGCAGGCCAGCCGTATGCCGGTCATCACTATGAGTTTGCCGGCGGCCGTGGGCGCACTTGCGGTGGTGGTCATCGTGGCCGCTGCCATCGTATTCTTCTCTCTAAGGGCCAGCGCACCGCCTGGAACCTTTGAAACTGCTGAAACTGCCACGCCCAGTGCCACCCCCACAGAGACCCAACCCGCCACTGCGACGTTGATTCCCACCCAGGTGCCAACCTCCACCAATATTCCGCCTTTCGATTACACCGTTTCTGCGGGTGATGGAACCTGTTCGCAGATCGCGTTCAACTTCAATATTTCCGTTCAGAGCATCATCATTGCCAATAATCTGCCGTCCACCTGTCCGATCAGTGTGGGGCAGGTCTTGAAGATCCCGTACCCCACGCCGACCGTTCCGCCTGCTGCAACAAATACCCCCGAAGCAGCCGAGGCAACCCGCATCAGTTGTGAGACCGTTCCGATCACCGTACAGGATGGGGATACCCTTTCGACCATTGCGCTGAATTACGCGGTACCGCCAGAGGCTATTAAGGAATTCAACGGTTTACCCACCGATAACGTCTTTATTGGATCGTCGCTGCTGATTCCGCTTTGTAAGCGGGCAGCCACCCCCGGGCCGACCCCAACTGCGACGATTCCGCCTCCTTACCCCGCCCCGAACCTGCTTCTGCCTGCGGACGGAGCAGCCTTCACCCTGGCAAACGACGTGGTGACCCTGCAATGGGCTTCCGTGGGTGTTTTGCGTGATGGGGAAGCCTACCAGATCACCATTGAGGATGTCACCTCAGACCAAACCCGCCGCCTGACCGATTACGTGACGGATACCAAGTACATTGTCCCAACTTCTTTCCGCCCGAAAGATAACGTGGCGCATGTCCTGCGCTGGTGGGTGACCCCCGTCCGCCAGGCGGGGACTGATGAACAGGGGCAGCCGATTTGGGTTGCTTCCGGTGCCGTCAGCGACAAGCACGTCTTCACCTGGGTTGGAGTGGCCGTCGAAGGCACGCCCAATCCCTAGGTCCAGACCAAGAAGCGGATTTTCATTCCCAAACTCCCTGCCAATTTCGGTGGGGAGTTTTTCTTTTCCTTGTGGAATTCCCTTGACAAATTCATCCGCGTGATTATAATATGTGTATTATTCAATAAATTGAATAAATAGAATAAAGTGGAGCACCCAATGTCACCTTTTGAACTCAACCTCGAAAAAACCAGAACCGAAACTTCACTTGTAGGTCTTGAGCCCGCGCTCAATGCTTTTGGGAGCATGCTCCTTATTTCGAAGGCAGAGGATGAGCCGGGGATTCATGAATGGGTTTCAAAGACCCGTGGAGAGATGTCGGCAGAGGAGAAGTTTCGTCATGGTTTGGTGACCATCGGTTTTTATTATTCGATTTTGCCGCAAAAGGGCGGAATCAGCTTCGAAGCATATTTGGATGGTTTGGAGGCAACACCGCCTTCGGTATTTCGTGAACGCCTGCTCAAGGCTTATGAAATGATCTGCATCACAGAAGAGGCAAAGGCCAATCAAGGCGAGTCTGTGAACTGGGAAGAGACACTTTCTTCTGCTGAAAACTATGTGGACTTTCTGAAATATCGTTTTGGTGAAGATCTGACCAATGTGGAAATGGAGACGCGTGCCTATCAATATGTGATTGACCCTGCCGCGCTAAAGCAGCTGGTGACGGGTCACATCCGTTGGTTTTGGAAGAATCACCTGCAGGCAGAATGGGCGCGTGTTCGCCCCATGTTGGAAGAATCGGCCAGGGCTTTTAATAAGCTCGATACCGATGACATGACACGCCTTGAACAGTTGCGATTTGTGACCGGCAAGGATGCGCAGGAAACAAAATGGGCAGACACCCTTGAAAATGCCGACCGGGTGACCTTTGTGCCGAACGCTCATATTGGCCCGTATATGCATACGACCAGGGTTGGCAACGATCTTTATATTTATTTTGGAGCACACCTGCCCGAAGGCTCAGATGTGCAGATACCTGAATTGGACCGTGCGGAAATTGTCAGCAAACTTTCGGCTCTTGCCGATGAGACACGTTTGCAGATCTTACAAATGATCGCAGAAAACGGGAAAATGCGTTCCAACGAGGTGATGGATGCAACCCGACTCAGCCAGCCGAGTGTTTCGCGTTACCTCGGTCAACTCACAGCCAGTGGATTTTTACAGGAAAGGAGGACAGGCGGCGCGAAAGAATATTCTTTAAATCGTGAACGTATCGAGAAGACACTTAAGGCAGTTTCAGCCTTTTTACTGGATCGGTAGTCATTGGAAGGAGGCTTAACATGAACCCGCTTTTGGAAGAGTATTTGGTTGAAGAACATCAGAGAGAGATCGAACGTGAAGTGAACAGCGCACAGTTGCTCGGGCAGACGGTGAAGGCAGGCGTATATCGCCCGACATTATCCACCCGCCTCCTGCGCGGATTTGGTCAGTGGATGATCGAAAAAGGTGAAGATTTGGTGAAACGCCATGAGATCCCTGCTCAAAATCGGCGCACGGCAGATCAACGCTACGCTCATTAATATTTTTACGGCTTTTTCTTCGGAAGCCTGTTGTTAATGAACCACGAAGACAGGCTTCCGAAGTTTTTATTCTCAAGGAGAGAGAATGTTAGCAAGACTCAAGTCCATTTACCATGAATACCCAAAGGCGTTTTGGGTGTACAACATTATCGTTTTCATTGACCGCTTCGGCGGATTCATGCTCTATCCGTTCTTTGCGCTGTACCTGACGAAGAAGTTTGAGATCGGCATGGCCACAGTCGGGATTTTGTTTGGGATCTTTTCCATTTCCGGGTTGGTGGGCAGTGCGTTGGGCGGCGCAATTACCGACCGAATGGGGCGCAAGGGCGTGATCATTTTCAGCCTTTTGCTTTCGGCATTGAGCGCACTTGGCATGGGCTATGCCCCCACGCTGGGAATCTTTGTGGCGGTTTCGGTCATCGTGGGCACCCTTTCCAGCATTGGCGGACCCGCTCATGAGGCTGTGGTTGCCGACCTGCTCCCTGAAAACAAACGTGCCGAAGGATATGGCATCATCCGCGTGATCTTCAACATGGCGGTCATCATTGCTCCTGCCACGGCTGGGTTGCTCATTGCAAAATCCTACATCCTGCTTTTTATCATTGATGCAGTCATCAGTGTGGTGGCGGCGGGGATCGTCCTTTTTGCCCTGCCAGAGACCAAGCCCAAGGCTCACCCTGATGCGAAGCACGAAACCATTGCCCAAACCTTCGCTGGCTACGGAAAAGTTTTCAAGGACATTCCGTTCATGGGATTCGTTTTTGTCACCATTTTGATGGCGCTGGTGTATATGAACATGAACACCACTCTCGGCGTGTACTTGCGCGATAGCCACGGCTTGCCTGAATTGAATTATGGCTACCTGCTCAGCATGAACGCCCTCATTGTTGTGTTCTTTCAATTTTGGGTGGCACGGAAACTGGAAAAATACAAACCCATGCTGATGATGGCGCTTGGCACCGCGTTATACGCGATCGGCTTTGCCATGTATGGATTTACCTCAACCTACCTGCTCTTTGTGGTGGCGATGATCATCATCACCATCGGCGAAATGGTCGTTTCACCTTTTCAGCAGGCGCTTGTGGCAAGCTTTGCCCCCGAAGAAATGCGCGGACGTTACATGGCGATCTCAGGTCTTTCATGGGGCATCGCCTTTGCGGCTGGCCCTTACATGGCAGGCTGGGTCATGGAAAACATCAATCCAAACTGGCTGTGGGTTGCATGTGGCGTGATCGGCGGCGTTGCCATGCTCGGTTACATTGTTTTGGATCGGATCCACCATTCCCCCGTATCTATGGCGGTTGAACCAGCCGCTGCAGATTAGCAAGTTGTTGTTCCCCTCACAAGAGAGGCGGGTCTACGCAGCCCGCCTCTCACCATTTAATGGGCTACGGAATTTGAATTGGCACACTTCCCGCCGCAACCCAGGCCTGTGCTGTTTCTTCAATCGTTGCAAAGCGGAGATTTGGATTCTCTTTCACCTGCTCCACGAAGGCAAGTATCTCAGTGAGGCCGTCGTCCGAATTGACGATTAGCAAGGTCTCAGGCTCGATCATGATTGTGAAACTGAGCATCGGCACAGAATATGCTCCAGCTTCGATCTGTGCAAGCAGCGATTCGGCTGTTGCCAGTTGATGATCGGTATTCCCCACACGCACAATGTTACCCTTTGGGTCATGCACGGTATATTTGGCACTGCTGGTCGGGCGGTACAACACAATCGATGTATCGTCACAGCCCGGGCGATGACCTATGCAAGCCACCCCACCCCAAACCACTTTCGGCGTCCATGTATAACCCTTGTAACTCGAAGGTTTCCGTGCCTTGTCGAACTCGCTGATCTGCATTCCACTGATAACGCTGGTGGGTGTGGCTCCGTACTTTGCGAGCAGGTAGGCCGCTTTGGCGCGGTCACTTTGTTTATGCGCGTGAACATCCCATTGCACACCCATGGCGCTGGTGCGCTGGATGATCTCCTGCACACGTATGCCGCCTGTCAACCAGCCCACATCGGCCCCGATGGAAAGGCGCACACCGGCATCGGTCAATTGCTGGATGAAGGCCAGAAAGGCATCTACATCCTTCGGCCAGGAATCAGGTTGTGATTCAATATGCATCGTAGCCGAGACGTACAGCATGGTTGTGGAAGTGGTGGCAGACTTTGGCGATTCATTCTTAACCGCAGGCTGGGTGACCGTTTCAACGGGCAGATCCGCCGCTGTCAGTGATTCGCCTGCCGCTGCTGCGGGCGTTCCGCAAGATAACGCGAACAGGGTGAGAAGGGTGATAAATAGATACTTGCGCATGGTGGTCTCCTATGTTGTAATTGTACGGATAGGTTTTATGCCCCCATTGCCACCATGTAAAATCTTTGTAACAAAAATTCGAACAAGGTGAGGTTTTATGGATGCAAATCATGATGTCCGTTCTTACAACCGCGCAGCTTGGGATAATCAGGTCCGTTCCGGTAAAAACCCGTGGACGGTGCCTGTTTCTCCTGAAGTGATTGCCAATGCCCGCAAAGGGGATTGGTCTGTTTTGCTGACGCAGAATATTCCCGTACCGAAGAAATGGTTCCCGCCCATGCAGGGATTGAAAATCCTGGGGCTGGCGAGCGGCGGCGGTCAGCAGGGACCTGTCTTTGCGGCGGCAGGGGCCGAGGTCACCATTTTTGATAATTCTCCCGCCCAACTGGAACGCGACCGCGAGGTAGCCGACCGCGATGGGTTGAACATCCGCACAGTGGAAGGGGATATGCGCGACCTCTCGGTATTTGCCGATGAAAGTTTTGACCTGGTCTTTCACCCCGTCTCAAATTTGTTCATTCACGAGATTCGCCCTGTGTGGAAAGAGGCGTTTCGCGTGTTGCGCAAAGGCGGAACATTACTGGCAGGATTCATGAATCCATTGTTCTATCTTTTTGATTGGGAAGACATGGATAACGGCATTTTGAACGTGAGACATAAAATTCCGTTTTCAGATATCGAAACCTATGGCATGGAACGATTGAAGCAGGAAGACCGTCCCGCTGAGTTTGGCCATTCGCTCACCGACCAGTTGACAGGTCAGATGGAGGCGGGGTTTCATCTCATTGACATGTACGAAGATCATCATACGGGCCTGCGGATCAGCGAATTCACCCCGACCTACATCGCAACACGGGCTTTAAAACCGTAGGGAGTTTCATGAAAATATTAATTGCAGCAGATATGGAAGGTATTACAGGAGTGGTACATTGGGATCAGGTCAACCCCAAGCACCCTGAATATGCCCGTTTTCGCAAATTGATGACTGCGGATGTGAACGCCGCCATTCGCGGGGCGTTTGCTGGCGGAGCCACATCGGTGGTGGTGACGGATGGTCACAACAGCGGCAGAAATATTTTGATCGAGGAGTTGGATGCACGTGCCATGTTGAACGCTGGTTCGCCTGCTCCGCTTTCGATGGTGCAGGGTGTGGATGACGGCGTGGATGGCGTGATGTTCATTGGCTATCACGGACGTACGGGGGCGGCCGATGCGATTCTCGACCATACGTGGTCGGAGAGTGTCTCTGGAGTTTGGGTCAATGACAGGGCTTTTGGGGAAGTGGGTTTGAATGGTGCGGTGTGCGGGCATTTCGATGTCCCGATCATCATGGCTTCGGGCGATCAAACCTTGTGTGCAGAAGTGCGTGAATTTTTTGGCAGTGAGGTTGAAACTGCACAAGTGAAGAAGGCTGTTGGGCGCATGGCGGCTGAATGTTTGACCCCTGCGGCATCTGCCAGTTTGATCGAGGAAGCCGCCAAACGGGCGGTGATCAACCTGCGCAGCGGGAGAAAGACAAAGCCGTTCAAAGTTTCTAAACCCATCAAAATGACATTGGAGTTCGCTCAATCTGAAATGGCGGATAAAGCCGCGCTGATGCCTGGTGCCGTGCGGACAGTGGATCGGCGGGTGGAATTTTCCGCAGAGGATATGGTGACTGTGTATCTTGCATTTCGAGTGTTGATGACGTTGGCAGGGTAGGGTGGAAAATAGTAAGTGGTGAGTGGTGAATAGTGAGTAGTGAGTAGTGAATAGAGAGAGGATTATCTATGGTGAAGAATGTTGTAAAAGGATTGGCGGTTTTGTTTTTTCTGGCGGGCGGGACCTGGGTTTTGCAAGGCATCAATGTGCTGCCAGGCAGTTTCATGACGGGTGATCCGCAGTGGGCGATCAATGGCGGTATTACCATGGCTGTCAGTGCGGGGGTGTTTTGGTTTGCAAGTCGAAAATAATCATCCAATTTCACAGGAGGCAATGATGAGCGATTCGAAGGTGAAACTTGAACGCAAGGCGAAAAAGATGATCAAGAATGAATATGTCATCTGGCTGACCACGGTGGATGCAAAACACGTTCCCCAACCCAGGCCTGTGTGGTTCATTTGGGATGAAGATTCCTTTTTGATCTTCAGCCAGCCGAAGGCGCACAAGGTTCAGCACATTCGTGAAAATGGCAGTGTTTCCCTGCATTTCAACACAGATGAGAAAGGCGATCAGGATGTGGTCATTTATATCGGCATGGCCACATTGGATGCGAAAATGCCGCCCGCACATAAAGTCCCTGCTTATTTGCGGAAATATCGCAAAGGCATCAAAGAGTTGGGGATGACCCTGGAACAGTTCAGCAGTGAATATTCGACGGCGATCCGTGTCAAACCGACATCGCTGCGCGGCTGGTGATGGGCTGAAATGGCAGAGTCGATTCAAATAGGTGATCGGGTAAAGATCTATCTCGATTCGAAATTTGGCGAAAAGGAAGGCTGGTACAACGGCACCGTCTTCAAGGTCGATCCGTATTCAGCCCATCGTAGTTTTTACTGGGTGGAATTGACCACGGAGGCACAGACCTTGCTTGGAATCAGGCAGATCTCTGTGTTCAACTTGAAGAATATACAGAAATTACAGCCCGATTCATAAATGGGCGGGACGACCACAGCGGGCAGCGGAGTTCTTCTAAAGCACTCCGTGCCCGCTGTGGTGAAAAGAAACGGCTAACGATTTTTTGCTTTTAGGCAGGTTTGTAGGCTGTGATCTTGGCGCTGAAGATGGCTTTATAGATTTCTTCGCGTGGATAGTTGCTCACGTCCAAGTTCATTTCAGCAATGGCTGATTCGACGAATTCCTTGTCAAAGAAGACGGGGGTGATGGAAATATCGGTGAAGCCGACGGAATTCATCATGGCGATGTATTCTTCTGCCTGCACGGCGCCAGCTACACAGCCAGCCCAGGCGCTAAAACTCTGGCGCACAGGTTCAGGCAGAACACCTGCTGTGACGATATCAGAGACTGCCAGTTTGCCGCCGGGGGCGAGTACGCGGAAGGCTTCAGTAAAAACCTTTTCCTTATCTGGTGAGAGATTAATAACGCAATTGGAAATGATGACATCCACCGTGTTGCTTTCAACGGGAAGGTCTTCGAGATATCCCTGTCGAAACTCAACGTTGGTCAAATGGACCTTTTTGGCATTGGCTGTGGCACGTTCGATCATTTCGGGCGTCATATCCACGCCGATGACATGTCCGCTTTCGCCGACTTTTTGTGCGGCGAGGATGCAATCGAGGCCTGCCCCGGAGCCGAGGTCGAGCACGGTTTGACCGGGCTTCAATGAGGCGAGTGTGATCGGGTCACCGCAGCCGTAGCTGGTGCTGGCCACGTCGCTGGGAACGGTGGTGAGCAGCTGTTCGGGGTAGAGAATGTTGTTTGGTGTGCAGCAGTCAGAAGGTCCACAGCAGGAAGCGCTGCTTTTAATCCGCTCTGCGTAGTGTTCGCGAACGGTTTCGTGAATGGGAGTGGGGGATTGGGTCATTTGAGTCTCCTTGTTGAAAATCACATAATGAAAAGGTTGTAGGCAAAGCCGAGGATGATGGAACCGACCCACAGTGTGCCGACGACGATGCCGATGACACGCCAGCGGGCGATGGTCAGTGCCCCGCCCAATGCGCCGAGGGATGTGCCTGCTCCTGTGATCAGGAAGGCAAGCGCCGCACCCTGACTCATGCCGCTATCGATCATTGCGCGGACGAGCGGCAGGGATGCTTCGGTGTTGATGTAAAACGGAAGCCCGAGTGTGGCGGCAAGTGGAATGCTGTAGACATGCCCGCTGCCGAACAGGCTGGTGATCCATGCGGCGGGGATCATTCCGTTGAGCATGTAACCAATGAAAGTGAAGCCGAGGAAGAGAGGCAGTAAGCGCTTGCTCACGGTCCACATTTCTTGCATGAACATTTGAAAGGTGACGGTTGGCTTTTCTGTTTTTGCGACAGGCTGCATGATCACCGGCAGGTCGAGCGGGACCGGGCCGCCCATGATTCCCATTGAGGTGGCGGCAAATTTGGGAGCAGCCATGCGGGCCTGGTTCGCAAGCCAGCCACGTGATTCGGCAAAACTGGCAATGGCTCCGCCTGCGAGGCCAAGCACAATGGATGCGACAAAAAAGGCGATGGCAAAATCCCAGCCAAAAAGGCCAGCGCTATAAAAAAGCTCCTGCGGAGAGGTGAGCGGTGAGGCCACCAAAAAGGCCACGATGGGCGCCCAGGGGATCGTGGAAGCCATCATTCCCAGCACGATGGCCGTGGTGCCACACGAGCAAAGCGGTGTGGCGACGGCAACGCCTGTAGACATAAGCACGCTATTCTTTGTGTTTCGGCGCAGAAAACGCGCAACGGCATCTTCATCAACATAAAGTTTCAGCGCAGCGCTGGCGATGATGCTCAGCAGCAGCAGGAACCAATTGTGAGAAAAGGTTTCCACAACTTTGCCGAACGTGTATTGAAGTAGAGATGGAAAGTCCATTGTCAGATCCTTTGTATAGAAGAATGTCTATTTGTTTTTGTAAAAAAATTTACCGATAAATGCGCCCTATTCACCATGCGGTGAACAGGGTTCGTACACTAGCAGCAGCCGCAACCGCAGCTTTCACAGCCGCCTTCACAGCATTCATTGTTTACAACTGGTAATTCGTTCATGGGGTTTCTCCTTTCATATAGAAGTTTGTCTATGGAATTTGCCAAAAAAAACGGGACGATGCCTCGGCCGAAGACATTTCCCGATCAGGCCTTGATGGTCTTGATCAAATTTTCTGTGGCGACAGACTCCGGTGCAAACTTGACCATGAGCTGGCCGCAACAATAAGCGACATTATCCTGGTTGAGAGAGTAGAACGTTTGCTTGCCATCTTCACGCACAGTGACCAAGTCCGCTTCGCGCAAAATGGCGAGGTGGTGTGACACCGTAGGCTGGGAAACATCGAGCTTCTCAACGATCTCGCTGACCGAAAGTGAACTGCAACAGCAGATGTTCATGATCTTCTGGCGGGTTTCGTCTGAGATGGCTTTGGCAAAGAGAACAGGATTGAATTTCATTTTGATGGCTTTCTGTTATTTATTATATAGACAAACGTCTATTTGTCAAGAGGTGAAACTGCCCACCCGGTTTTGCTGGGGTGGGCAGTTTTTCTGGTCGAGAGATATTTGGCTTTGCTCAATACGACTTTGCGCAGCCAGTCTTTCCGAATTTATTGCGAATCGTCCACCACGTATTCGTCGTCAATGGTGCCATCGCCATCAAGGTCAACACCAAAGTACATGCCTTCGGGGTTGGCGTCGGTCCATTCGGCGTAGTTGACGTAGACGATGGCGCCTTCCTGCAAGGCGATCTCTTCGGCGGCAAATTCCTCTTCGAGTTCGTCGGTGATGCGGGTGAGATAGAAATCGAAGAAGCCTTCGTTATTGAGTTTTTCGGCATTGATGAGCAGGTCACCGGCTTTGGTGTCGAGATAGACCGTGATGATGCCGCCGCCTTGAATATCAGCGCCTTGTACTTCGAAGTAATAGTCTGCTTCGGCATCGGGATTTTCCACACCGATCACAATGAACGGGGATTCGTCCGCTTCGGTTTCGTAGGCAATGGTTTCTTCAGACGGGTAGAAGTAGGCCGTATCCACCTGACCAGGTTCGAGGTAGATGCCCTCCACACCGATGCTGAAACCGGCGCCGATCATGATGAGGTCGGTGAGTGTTTCTTCGGTTAAGGCAGAGCCGTCAATTGAAACGGTCACATCCAAATCGGCTGGGAGCGAGTAAATGGGTTCGGGTGCGTTTCCGCTGGCTTCCATGCGATATGCAGAGTAGGTTGCACCGGGTATCTCGTTGACGATCTTTCCATCCACATAGCCGAGACGGTTGCCGTTTTCATCGGTAATGAGAATGTGACCTTCGCCATCGAGAAAGATCTGGTTGATCTGGCTGCCCTGAAGACTCGGTGAGGTGAGTTTGCCGCCTGTAAAGCTTGAAATTCCACTGCCATTACAGAAGGGACATTGCTGGGTATTGAGGCGGGCGGAAGTGGGGGGGAGGTCGAGGGTTTGGGTATCGGCATTGCCAGTGTAAAGCTCAGACTGAACCTGTGGATTGATCGAGGCTTCGTACAGCCAGGAGTTGTCACGGGTATCCACATACAGTTCGCGGGTTTCGCCAGGGTAGTTGTTGTCGTACACAAGAATGGCATATAACCCATTGCCCTTGTCTTCCACGCCAATGGGAGTAATGGCATGACCACCAGAACCATCTTCTTTGTAAATTCCGATGGTGTAGGTTTCTCCTTTTGCATCCATTTGTTGGACGATCTCAAGGATTTCAACAGGAGTGCCTTTGATAATGCTGGTGTTAGTAGGCGCTACAGCTTGAGTTGCCCACCAATAGGCAATTTCGCGCTGGAGAGCTTCGTCATTGATATCAAGTTCGCTGGCTGTGGAGCCTCCAAAGTTAGATGGTGAGACCTGGTCGGTGTACATCATTAAACTGAGTACAGCCATGCCTTCACAATGCCCGCCTGCCATGGCGCCATTGATCTGTTCCATCCATTGCTCGGCAGGAGGTGTCAGGGTGCAGGTATCTCCATCGAGGCGGGCGCAGACCTGGTCGCCGAACATGCGGCGCACTTCATCCGCTGTTAGATTTGTGGCGGGGATGTCATCGCCGTAATTGCTAAAGCTGAATCCATTGTCCACTGGGTTAAAGCCGAGATCGTAGACAACTTCACCAGGGAGGTTGGTGGCGGCAGGTGCCCCACCTTCTGATTCTGAAGCGGGTGCTTCTGTTGCAAAGGGTTCTTCGGTGAGGTATTCATCATTGGTGGCTTCCTCTGTGTAATATTCACCTTCTTCGCCGCCACACGAGGCGAGGAAGAGGCTGAGAATCACAAAAAGAGAGAGCAGGAGGAACAGGGGATTTTTTCTCATGTGAACAGATCCTTTTTGAAAAAATTTTCTCCCAGTGTTATTGGGAGAATGGTAAACGGGGTGATGAGGTTGCCGTGCTGGTTAACTGGATTCGTCTCCAAGATACCGCCTTACCCTCCGCTTGAGGCGATAGAAGGAATACCAGAGATTCCAGGCATGTTTATGCGGTGATGCCAGCGAATTCTTATAGCGGAGTTTTTCAAGTTTGATTTTATCGAACTTTGGGCTTTCAAGAGTTTGCAAAAACCTTGCTTTTGCTGTGTTATACACTTCAATGTCAATGGAATTAAGTTCTGCGATGCGGTCGAGGTGATGCTGTTTGAATTCCAGCAAACGGCTGGAATCTTTTTTGTTCAGCGATGTGTAAAATGGTGTGGACCAATTCAGCGCAGAGGCAAAAAGCACCAGGCTTTCGTCAAAATACTCCTGCAAACCGTATTCTTCCACCTTGTTGAACAGATTATTCAGCGCCAGATCGCGCGCCTCAGATTTAGACATCGAATCGATCAACGTGGAAAGGGCGAATGGCCCCTTGTTGATGAGCATCTTGGTCTGTAAATTCTCAAGGTCCTTTGTACCGCTTGCGAGAAACTCATCAAGGTTGAAAGGCCCCTTCAAATACTCAGGCGATTTTCCCTCGGAAATATGCTGAATAAAAGATTTAACACGGCTGATGGGATTCCTCAAAAAAGTGATGATCTTCGCCGTATCAGCTTCTTCCAGCCCGGTCAAGATCGGCGCATGGCCTGTGAACAGAACGACCTTCTGTTTTTCCGCCTCAGGGAGTTCCTTGAATCGCATCACATCGTATTGAACCGCACCCTTGAAAACAAAATGTCCCTTCCCCGAATATTGATAATCAAGGCAGGTGGTAAATGTGGTTCCCGCAGTTTTGGGAATGTGCAGGAATCTCAAACGCTCCATGAAGGTCTCCATAAAAGATTTGCCGCCTGCAAGGCGGGCAGGATGGCAATTATAAGCCAATGAGTATCGCCCTTGCAAAACTGTCAATAACACGATTTTTTTTAGTACCTACATCATGGTTGTTATCCCTGATAAGTTTTATAAAATTTATGCAGAGAGAGTGACTGGGATCGTGCCCCATATGCTTTCGATTTTGTCGGTTTTTCCCCTCTGTTTAGAGAGGTGACATGTTTTTTCAGTACCCATAAAATTCCACCCCAAGGAAGAAAAGGAAACAAACAAATGAAGAATATCAGTTTTTTCCGCTCTATTTGTTTAAGAGTATTTCTCAGCATTATTTTCCTGACATCCATCAATGCCGTCCGCATGAACGATGGCCCTCAAAGCCCCGCCCAGGTTGATGAGGCCGCCGCCACCATCGGAACCTGCCCAACCTTCCCGCAGGATAACTTTTGGAACACACCGGTCACAGGCTTGCCCGTTCACCCCATGTCTGATGCATGGGTCAGCGCCATTGGCACAAACACCGGCTTCCATATGGATTTCGGTTCAGGCACATGGGATGGGGGACCGATCGGCATTCCCTACAACATTGTTTCGGGTTCCGCTACAACAAAATATACAGTGGATTTCTACTACCCGGACGAATCAGACCCCGGACCGTATCCCATTCCAAACAGTCCCAACCGTGAATGGGGTTCGGATCATCATATCCTGATAGTGGATACTGATGATTGTACATTGTACGAACTTTATGATGCTTCTCAAACCACCAATGGATGGGCCGCTGGCTCTGGCGCGATCTGGGATCTGAACTCCAATGCCCTGCGCCCCGATGGCTGGACATCCGCCGATGCGGCTGGTTTGCCGATCTTGCCCGGGCTGGCACGCTATGAAGAAGTAGCCACGGGGATTATCGAACATGCTTTGCGTTTTACCACCAACTGCACCGCTGACTATTACATCTGGCCTGCGCGGCACGTAGCGCAATCAGGAAGTTGTGCGAACCCGCCGCCCTTTGGTGCGCGCTTCCGCCTGAAAGCGGATTATGACATCAGCGGCTTTTCACCACAGGCACAGGTCATCTTGCAGGCGATGAAGACCTACGGCATCGTACTCGCAGACAATGGCTCTCCCTGGTATGTGAGCGGTGCCCCCAACGAAGGTTGGGACAATGATGTCCTGCACGAAATGGACGTCTTGACCGGGGCCAGCTTCGAGGCTGTGGATACCTCTGGCATGATGACCACAACCACCTTTGCCGATGTCCCCGAGTCGCATTGGGCATATCAATATATTGAGCAGTTATACGTCGCAGGCATCACGGGGGGCTGTTCGACCAATCCATTGATGTATTGCCCCGATTCAACCGTAACCCGCGCACAAATGGCGATTTTCATTTTGCGTGGAATGCATGGCAGTGCCTATGTTCCTCCCACAGCAACGGGCACTGTTTTTGGTGATGTACCAGCAGGTTCCTTCGCTGCGGATTGGATCGAACAGCTAGCGGCAGAAGGGGTCACGGCTGGTTGTGGAAACGGGAATTACTGCCCCGATGCCACCATCACTCGCGCCCAAATGGCGATCTTCCTGTTGCGTGGTGAACATGGCAGTGCCTACACCCCGCCTGCAGGGACAGGTGCAGTCTTTGGAGATGTACCCGCAGGCTCCTTTGCTGTGGATTGGATCGAACAACTCGCAGCCGAAGGCATCACCAGCGGCTGCGGCGGCGGAAATTACTGCCCCAATGCCAATGTCACCCGTGCAGAAATGGCTGTCTTTTTAGTAAGGGCATTTCATTTACCGTAAACGAGTTTGCTAAAAATCAAAAAGTGCCTTTGTGTATTGAGGCACTTTTTGATTTCCAAAATATTGTCATGGAGAATTTAATAATGAAATATAAAACATCGCGGTTCGTTCATCTTTTTTTTGTATTAATTCTGTTTTTTAACCTTGCAGGAGCGCCTGCGCCTGAGATGGTTCAACCTGCAGTGACCACCTCCAACCCCATTTTGTTTGTAACGCAGCTCCCGATCCGCCAGGATTTTACGACCATCACCGCCGTATTTGGCAACCATAAAGCAGGGATGCAGGATGTGGGGCGCGGCGGCGATCTGTGGATCCGTTATGGCGATGGTTCACTTAAGAATCTGACTCAGGCTGCCGGGTATGGCAGCACAGGTGCCAATGGATTTCAGGACCATAACGCAATTTCTGTGCGCGATCCGTATGTGTATTGGGATGGTACGAAGGCGCTTTTTAGCATGGTCATCGGCGCTCCGGAGCAGCAATATACTGTGGAAACCTATTACTGGCAGATCTATGAAATCACCGGGTTGGGAAAGAACCAATCCCCTGTGATCACCAAAGTTCCAAACCAGCCTGAAGGGTTCAACAATATTACACCGATCTACGGCACGGATGACCGCATCATTTTCACCTCTGATCGTCCGCGTGATGGTTCGTTGCATTTGTATCCGCAGTTGGATGAATATGAGGAAGCGCCTACTGTCAGCGGGTTGTGGAGCCTTGACCCTGCCACTGGTGACCTGTTCATGATGAACCATGCCCCATCCGGTGATTTCACTCCCATCATCGATAGCTATGGCCGTGTCATCTTTACGCAGTGGGATCATCTTCAACGGGATCAACAGGCTGATGCGGATAAATACGATGGCGGTACATACGGAACCTTCAACTGGTCGGATGAATCGGCAGGCTCCACGCCGCTCAACATTCGCACCGAAATCTTTCCAGAGCCGCGTGCGGATGAAGAAGCAGCAGGGACGAACCTGATGCAGCACACATTCAATATGTTTATGCCCTGGCAGATCAATGAAGATGGCACCGAACCCGAAACCATCAATCACATTGGCCGCCATGAACTGGCACATTACATTTCCAATTCATTTACAGATGATCCCAATGTGGTTTACAACACGCCTGGCCCGATCTTTAACCCCAATAAGGCGGATATTTTCCTCCAAATTAAAGAATCGCCGACAAAACCGGGGACGTACTTCGGCGCGACCATGCCAGAATTCGGTACGCATGGCTCCGGGCAGATTATCAGTATGACAGCCCCTCCCGGATTGGATGCCGACCATATTTCCATTACCCATATCACCCATCCAGATACATCCAGCACCACTGCAACGGCCAACAATTCCGGTCACTACCGCGACCCGTTGCCGCTTTCGGATGGTCAGATCATTGCCGCCCATACCACTCAGACCGGGGGCGATGCATCTTCTGGAGCGTCGATTTATGACTTCCGCTTAAAAACCCTCGCCGTGGGTGGCAATGGATATTACACCGCAAGTCAGGCGTTGACCTCTGGGATTTCGGAAACCATCAGTTATTGGAGCCCCGATACAAAAGTGACCTTTTCCGGTGTGTTGTGGGAACTTCAGCCCGTGGAAGTACGCGCACGTACACGCCCTGCGAAATTGACAGCAACACTGGAAGCAACAGAGCAGGCGGTTTTTTCTCAAGCCGGTGTCAATGTGGCTGATTTTCAGGCCTATATGCAGGCGAATAATCTGGCTTTGATCGTCAGTCATAACGTCACCACCCGCGATCATTCGGATGTGCAACAGCCGCTCAACTTACGTGTGCCTGGTGGTGCAGAAACGATCTTTGCCTCTGGGAAGGTGTATGACGTGCAATACCTGCAGATCTTCCAGGCCGATCAATTGCGTGGAATTGGGGGCACACAATCACCAAGGCCGGGACGAAGGGTACTTGCTCAAAATCTTCATGACCCGGCTGTTGCCTTCGTTCAACCGCCCAACCCGGATGGCCCGGTGGGGAGTGTGGTTCTGGGACTGGATGGTTCCATGGCCGCTTTTGTCCCTGCCCGGCGGGCTTTGACCTGGCAGTTGACCGATCCTTCCGGGGTGGGGGTGGTGCGTGAGCGTGTGTGGGTGACGTTACAACCGGGTGAGATTCGTGTTTGTAAATCCTGTCATGGCGTAAACACTGCGGACCAGGCTGGCAACCCGCCTCCTGACAACGAACCGCAGGCATTGTTGAATCTTCTGGAATATTGGAAAGTGGCGGCTAACAGCCTTTTTGCTGATGTGCCTGCTTCACACTGGGCAGCCAGTTTCATTGAGCGTTTGTACAATGCAGGCATTACAGGTGGATGCGGTACGGCACCGTTGCTTTACTGCCCCGAGGCGACCGTGACCCGCGCACAAATGGCGATTTTCATTTTGCGTGGAATGCATGGCAGTGCCTATGTTCCTCCCACAGCAACGGGCACTGTTTTTGGTGATGTACCAGCAGGTTCCTTCGCTGCGGATTGGATCGAACAGCTAGCGGCAGAAGGGGTCACGGCTGGTTGTGGAAACGGGAATTACTGCCCCGATGCCACCATCACTCGCGCCCAAATGGCGATCTTCCTGTTGCGTGGTGAACATGGCAGTGCCTACACCCCGCCTGCAGGGACAGGTGCAGTCTTTGGGGATGTACCTGCGGGCTCCTTCGCCGTGGATTGGATCGAACAACTCGCAGCCGAAGGCATCACCAGTGGATGCGGCGGTGGGAATTACTGCCCGAATGCCAACGTCACCCGTGCGGAGATGGCTGTCTTTTTGGTGAGAGCATTCAACTTGCCGTAAAGAATCGAATT
>DAOQID010000020.1:0-1326 GCA_035339375.1 Anaerolineales bacterium
GCATCGTCAAATAATTCAAAATGCCCTGCGTCAATTCGTTGATCGAGCGCAGATTGAATCACCTGCACCCACTTGCCACCCAGTTTCTCCTGCGCCCAATTCGCAGCGACAGGTTTTGATACGATGGTTCCGTGTTCGAGTGCGTGCAAGGCGCGGCACATGGTGAGGATGGCGTATGAATGGTAGTGGCTGTCATGCTCACTCAGCCAGGATGGATTTTCCAGCATTGGGAACCACCATTCCTTGAGAATGCCTGTTACCGCTTTTCGAATTTCATCTGGTAAAACAGGTTCGATCAAAGTTTTTGGGTCTGGCCCTTCGAGCGCTTTCCCATATTCGCGGATGATATGCCGCTGGATGATCCAGTCGCTACCGTGCGGCGCGACGTAAAATTTTGATTCGTTGATGCTTGGGTAGGCTTCGCCATTCGCTTCGTACCGCCGTAAGGGCTTCTGGGGAATATATGAGCCTTCGAGTTTGGACGCCCATTCCATGCCGCTTTTCCAGAGTTCATTGTGCATGGTTTCCAGTTTGGAAATTGCTTCTTCGGGAAGCGCCTCGCAGGTGACAATGAGAAAGTCAATGTCGCTGGCATCGGGGTGAAAATCTCCGCTGGAAAGCGAGCCGTATAAATACATACCGACGAATTGATCGCCCAAAATGGTTTTTGCTTTTTCGAGCAAAGCAGACAGAATTTGATTAACGCCATCGTGTGGCGTAAAATTTTGTGTGGACATGAATTTCTCCATTTACAAAACGCGGACTGAAGTCCGCGTTCCGATTTTGTTTATTTCGATATCTTTCCATCTTTTGCCACCCAAACATCGGAGGCGAAGCGATCAATGAAGCTGCGGTCATGGACAACGGCAAGGATGGTTCCCTTGAAGTTTTCAAGGGCTTCTTCGAAGCGTTCACGTGAGGAAATGTCGAGATGGTTGATGGGTTCATCCAAAACAAGGAAGGTGCATCCCTGTGCAACAAGGGTTGCCAGTTGCAGCCGTGCGCGTTCGCCATAGGAAAGTTCTTCCGAGGCTCGCAGGGCGGCATCGCCTTTGAAGAGGAAGTAATGCAGGAAGTTGCGCGCATCCGTCTCGTTGAAAGCAGACACAGACTGAATGGTCTGCAGCGCGCTGAATTTCGGGTTGAGCAATTCCTGCTCCTGTGCCATGTAACCGAGCTTTGTCGCGCCACCCAAACGGAACGAACCCGCTAGTGGGGGAATTCTGCCGACGATGGTACGGATGAAGGAGGTTTTCCCTGCGCCGTTGGGCCCCGTCAACACAATGCGTTGACCTGCGCGAATAAACAGGTTGATATTTTCAAGCA
>DAOQID010000020.1:1426-40521 GCA_035339375.1 Anaerolineales bacterium
CCTGCATACATGCGAATGCCGTGTGTGATCGGATTCAATTCAAGGATGGAGGTGACTGTGTTATCGAGAAATACGCGGTCATGAGAGACGATCAATGCCGCGCCTTGAAACTGATTCAGCCATTCTTCGAGCCATTCGAGCATTTCGATATCGAGGTGGTTGGTGGGTTCATCCAGTAGCAGCAATTGTGGTTCTTCGAGCAGCACGCGCGCGAGCATGAGGCGGGTCTTTTGTCCACCGCTGAGGTGGGCGATGGGTGTATCGGCGGGGAGATGGTCAAGGCCGAGCGGGGCGAGGATGGTTTCAGGTTGCAGGTTTAAGGCTGAAAGTTTTGTAAGTGCGTGGTCGTATTGTGTTTGCAGGGCCGAGTCATTTGGGTTTTGAGATAAGGCGAGGGCGAGCGACTCTATTTCAGCGGCGGGATCTGTTTGGGTGGCAGGATCAAGCCCGAGCGCAGTATGAAGCGTCTGCCTGGGGTCGAGGTCCATGCCTTGGGCGAGATATCCGATCCTCAAGTTGGGGCGTGTCGAAGCGACATCCCCGCGCCCTGCGTCAGGTTGTTCGAGTTTTGCGAGGATGCGCATGAGGGTGGTCTTGCCCGAGCCGTTCGGGCCGATCAGGCCGATGCGCTCGCCAGCGCTGATGTTGAAGTTGATATTTTGTAAAACGGGTTGGATACCGTAGCTTTTGGATAGGTTGTGAATACTCAGCATAATGACGTTCCTGTAGTTAAAAAGAAAACCGAGGGCATGCCTCGGCTGATGCTTTTCCAATAGATCGATGTCATCGGAATCCACAGTGGGCGATTGGATGTCGCCACTGCTAACAGCGGGTTGGTGCCCTGAAAAAACTGGTTGTTTACAGAATATCCGTCATTCGCTGGGTGCTCCTTGATAGGACAAAATTTTATCATACTAAGGTAAACTTTGGCGTCTGGTGGACGTCTATGCACGAGAGGAAAATGAGATGACAAAAACTTTACTTGCGGTTCTGGCTCACCCTGATGATGAGTCTTTTGGTTTGGGCGGCACACTGGCCTTGTATGCCAGCCGTGGCTATGATGTGTATTATGTCTGCGCGACGCGGGGCGAAGTTGGCACCGTGGATGCGGAGCATTTGAAGGGTTTCAAAGATACCGCCGAGATGCGCACCGATGAATTGATGCGCGCAGGCAAGGAACTTGGTTTGAAGGAAATTTTTTTCCTCGGTTATCGTGATTCGGGTATGCCTGGCACGGAAGATAACAAGCACCCCGATGCGCAGATCAATGCGCCGATCGATGAGGTGGCGGGGCGTGTGGTGAAACACATCCGCACACTCAAGCCAGAGGTGGTTTTGACCTTTGACCCGATCGGCGGATACAAACATCCTGACCACATTCATATTCACAAGGCGACGGTGCTTGCCTTCGAAAAGGCAGACGACGCATCTTTCCACCCTGAGGCTGGCGCGGCTTTCAAGCCGAAGGCCTTGTACTTTCAGGTTTTTCCGAAAGGCCTGCTGAAGGCGGCTGTGCGTTTGATGCCGCTCTTTGGAAAAGACCCGACCAAATTTGGCCGCAACGGCGATATCAATATCAAGGAACTGGCGGAAGTGACCTTCCCGATCCATGTCCGTTTGAATGTGGCTTCTGCGGCTGAGGCGAAGCAAAAGGCGAGCGCGTGTCATGCCTCGCAGGGCGGAGGTCAGATGCGGCGTGGATTGATGGGTTTCGTAACCCGTTTATTCGGCGAGAACGAAGATTATATGCAGGCCTATCCGCCTGTGGCTGGGAATTCAAAGCGCAAAACGGACTTGTTCGAAGGTATTTAGTTTCGTTGCATTTTCAAAAATGTAGGTTGTTTGTACCTCTTGATGGGTTTATACTTTTCGTACACAACAAGGAGGTTGTTATGAAGCACCTGCGTTTGCTCTTTGTTTCCCTGGTCCTTGTGGCGCTTTTGGCTGGCACAGTGACCACCCCATCTTTGGCTTATCCCGATAGTACAACCACGATCGTGAAGGTTCCCGTTAAGCCCAATCGGTCACTGCCGAATGCAGATACCTACGACTGTACCAAGGCAACCCTGTATAACAGGAATGGCAGTTACGCGGCTACCTTTACAAATCCGCCTGCGAGCAACGGCTGCACCTTCATTTTCAATAACGTTCCTGTCAATCAGTGGTACACGGTTGAGTTCCTGGTGAAGTACAAATTGGGTTCGCCGCCTTATATTGTGATCAGGACCTCGCAATCAGTTTATATTGCAAAGCCTACACTTACCACCATCACAACAGCGACATTGCTTTATCGTCCGAAATGATTTTGAAAAAATAGACATGTTTGGTAGTCAAAACGACTGGGAACCATTTCCAGTCGTTTTTCGTTGATTCGGGTGAGAATCCCTTTTTGGAAAGCATGATAGAATTTTCTCAACTCCAAACTACAAAAAAAACACTATGACTGAATCAAATCCTCCTCTTCCAACGCGCCGATTCAATTTTGCGCGCATTCTCGAAGTTTTGCTTCATCCCAAACGCGCCTTTGCAGAAATTGCAGGAGAGACCGTATCTTCATGGCTAACTCCGATGCTGGCGTTGAGTATTTCGTCTTCCCTGGTCGTCATTGTGAGTGGATTTTTGAAAGCGCGTGCAGCAGCGATGGGGGAGATCCAACTGCCTCCCGATTGGCAGTATTGGACCCCTGATATGCAGAATAACTTCATGCAGGCCCAGCAGGCCACACAGGGAGCGACTTTTGTGTACATCATTCCGCTGCTTTCAGCGCTGGCTGGTTTGTGGCTGGGATGGTTGATTTTGAGCGGGCTGCTCCACCTCGGCTCCACTTTGATGGGTGGGCGCGGTACGATGGGCAGTGCCCTGAATGTTGTTGGCTGGGGTGGTTTGCCATTTTTGCTGCGTGATGTGCTGCGGGTGGTTTTCATGCTGATCGTTGGGCATACCATTGTCAGCCCGGGGTTATCGGGGTTTGCGGGTGGGGCTGTGTTCCTGAGCAAAATGCTTTCACGGGTGGATATTTTCGTTATCTGGAATGCCATCCTCTTAATTCTTGGGTTTGGCACAGCAGATGGCCTTACAAGGAATAAGGCCATCCTTGTAGTGATCGTCATTCTGGTGGTCATTCTTCTTGCATTGGCTGGGGCAGGGACATTGGTTTCCAGTTTCAGCAGCGGGGCAGCGTTCTAATTCCATTTTTGCCTATGACCTCGCCTCTCATTCAAATTCGTGATCTGAAAAAACATTACCAGATGGGTGGGACGACCGTCCGCGCATTGGATGGGGTTAGCCTCGATATTGAGCCGCACACCTTTACGGTGGTGATGGGGCCTTCGGGGTCGGGTAAGAGCAGTTTGTTGTACCTGCTTGGCGGGTTGGACCGTTCCACTTCGGGCGAGATCACGATCAGTGGTGAGCGCCTCGACCAAATGGATGAAAACACGCTCGCGCTTTTCCGCCGCCGTACCATGGGATTTATCTTTCAGTCGTATAACTTAATTCCCAGCATGACCGCATTGGAAAATGTATCTTTTCCCATGCAGTTTTCGGGCATTCCCGTTTCAGAGCGGAATAGCCGCTCGCGTCAGCTGCTGGAACAGGTGGGCTTGGGGGAACGCAGTCATCATCGTCCCACCGAGCTTTCGGGTGGTCAGCAGCAGCGTGTGGCTGTGGCAAGGGCCCTGGTGAATGATCCGAGCCTGGTTCTCGCCGATGAGCCGACAGGAAATCTTGATACAGCCAGCGGGGTGACCGTGATGCAGTTGCTTTCTGATCTGCATCGTTCAGGGCGTACCGTACTGGTGGTGACGCATGACCCGCGCATGACCCGTTTTGCTACACACAAAATATTCCTGTTGGATGGTCATGTGGTGACGGAAGAGGAATATCAATCTGCTTCGATGGATATGATGCAGACTTTGTCAGATTCACCTTCCGCGTAAATTGAATCATGGGAGAGTACATGAAGTTCCAAAGTAAATATTTTGTTTCCATTCTTCTGGCAGCCGCTTTTTTGGCAAGTTGGGCTACGCCTGTTTACGCAGACCCGATCATCAGCTCGATCGACCCCAATCTTGTGTTCAATGATGCTCCCAGCACCGTTACGATCACGGGGTCGGGGTTTGAATCTGGTGCGGTGGTCTCGTTGAAAAATTACGGTGACCTCACCACCTCGTTCGATGGTCCCAACCAATTGCGGGCTGTGGTGCGCCCGGGGCTGCCTGCGGGTTCTTATACGGTCATAGTCACCAACCCAGATGCGACCACCTTTGAGTACCCCAACGGACTGACCGTAGCCGATACATCCCCTTTACCCACGCCAACCTCGGCGCCTTTTGACCGTCCACAAATGGTCATTGGTTCCTATGAGGTCAATGTGCAGCGTGTCCGTTCAGGAGATGATTTCAAACTTAACATTGATTTTGGCAATGCTGGCACTGTGGCTGCCTACAATGTTCAGGCTGTTTTCACGTCTGCTGATTTGATTGCCACCAAAACGGGCGGTGTCATCTTTTTGGGCACGATCCGTGCGGGTGACCATAATGACGCCACCCAGCCATTCATCGCCCTCGACTCTATTTATGGGAAATCTGTCGTTACCACAGATGTAACGCTGACCTATTATGACAGTGCCGGCACCGAGTACACCGATAAATTTACGCTCAGCATCCCCGTGGGAGGTTCCAATGTGCCGTACCCCACGGCAACCCCCACAGGGGTGAACACTGCCCAATTGGTCATCACCAGTTACGGGTCCACGGTGGATCCGTTGCAGCCGGGAGAGCAGTTCCAGCTTGGGCTGACAGTCCAAAATATGGGGAACACCAGTGCGAAGAACGTCACCATGATCGTTGGGGGCGGTTCCTCCGGTGATAGCAGCGGCACTCCCCAGCCTGGTGGTGTTTCGGGCAGCGGCGGTGAATTTACCAACTTTGCGCCTGTCAATTCTTCAAACATTCAATCGCTTGGCGATCTTCCCGCAGGCGGACAGTTGCAGGTCTTCCAAAGTTTGATCGTTAATGTATCCACCAACCCGGGCGCCTACCCGATGAAGATCTCGTTTTCATACATTAACAACAAGGGCGAAGTGGTTAATGACGATCAGGTCATCACGTTGTTGGTGTACAGCCTTCCAAATGTGGATGTGAGTTTCTACCGCCCGCCCGATCCGTTTTTTGCGGGGCAGCCCGGGGCGTTGCCGATTCAGATCGTCAGCCTCGGAAAGCGTGCTTCTGTGCTGGGAAATATGAAAATTGAAACGACAAATGGAATGGTCGATCCTGCCACAACCTTGGTCGGGTCGTTGGACCCGGGCGGTTACTTCACCTTTGATACGACCCTGATCCCCGATGTCGCTGGCCCGATGGAATTGACAGTCACCATCGAATACACCGACGATTTCAACCAACCGCGCACGATCACCCGCAAATTGCAAGTGACCGTGGAGGAAGCCTTTGTAGACCCCGCCCTTGACCCTTCGCTTGATCCCTCACTCGGCGGCGGAGGCGGCGAATTTATTCCCATGGAAGAAGAAACCCTCCTCCAAAAGATTTGGCGTGGAATCCTTGGCCTGCTCGGTTTGGATTCCGCTTCACCTGCAAACAATTTCCCCACAGAAGGCCCCGCCCTGGAAGGTGAGCCCCTGCCCATGCCTGCAAATGGCGGCAAAGGCGGTTAATCGGATATGAAATTTCTCGACCTGCTCCGCCTGATCTTCGGCAATCTTGGCCGCCGTAAAGCTCGCGTAGCGTTGACCGCCATCGGCGTGGTCATCGGTACGGCGGCGGTGGTCATCCTTGTTTCATTGGCTGTTGGCCTCCAAAAGAGTGCCACCGACCAACTCTACGGCATCGGTGACCTGACCTTGATTGATGTCATGCCTGCCTACGGTGTATTTTATGGCGGCGGATATGGCGCCCCGATGATGGGTGGCGGTGGGGGGGGAGGTGGAGGGTTGGATGAACCAGCTCTCATTACAAACTCGGTCCTCGAACAGTTTCGCGCCATCCCCGGTGTTCATACGGTGATCCCACGTGATTACCTCAATGCTTCCACCATCATCTCCTATCGTAAATTGGAAGCAGGCATGGGCTTCATTGGCATAGATACGGATGACCTTGCCAATATTGGTCTGGAGGCCAGCGAAGGCACAACCATCCTTTCAAGAGGTTCTGTGGTGATCGGCGCCATGACGCCCAACAACTTCTACGATCCAAACCTGCGCCCCGGGCAGGAGCCGCCCCTTCCACCCAATCTGTACAACGAGCAAATTCAAATGGTCGTGATGAAGTGGGATCAGGAAGGGAACGTATCGCAAAAGATCATCAGTTTGCGCGTAGCGGGTGTTCTCACCGAAACGGGCGGCGAAGCGGATTATTCCATCTATCTTCCGCTGGACCTCGTGCGAAGTTTGAACGAATGGGCAAACGGGGTGCGCATCAACTACAACAAGACTGGCTACAACCAGGTCATTGTCAAGGTGGATGACCCCAACCAGGCCCTCGATATTGCTGACCAGATCACCGCAATGGGGTATCAAGCCATTACCCCGCAAGCCTACCTCGAAAGCATCAATGGCTACTTCCTTGTTTTGCAGATCATCTTTGGCGGCGTAGGGACCATTGCATTGCTGGTTGCAGCCATTGGCATTGCCAACACAATGGCCATGTCTATTTTGGAGCGTACGCGTGAGATCGGCCTGATGAAAGCAGTTGGCGCAACCAACCGCGATGTGCTGTCCATTTTTCTTGGGGAGGCGGCAGGTATCGGCTTTATTGGAGGCGCGGGTGGCGTCATCATTGGCTGGCTGGCTGCACAAGGCATCAACGTGCTTGCGATCATCTATCTGGCTGGGCAGGCTAGTGAACAGGGCGGCCCGCCTCCCAGTGTGGCGGTCTACACCCCCGTATGGCTGCCCGTTTTCGCCCTCATCTTCGCCACCATTATTGGAATGCTTTCAGGCCTGTATCCAGCCCTGCGTGCAGCGACGATGATCCCTGTGCAGGCTTTGAAATACGAATAAAACCGACGCTTCACACTCCGCCCCAACCTGCCTCGCTTTCGAGGGAAATTTTCTCCCTGTAAAATTTCCCCGCCATTCTGCAGATGTTTCTTGAAAAATTAATATAAAACGTATATTTTTCACCTTCATCCATAATGGTAGGATTATGCAATAATCATTGCCTTATGAAGGAGAATTTCCATGCCAGAGCGTCGAACCACCCCCCGAAAAAAGTTTGATTATTATTTGCGAGTTGTAGATGATGACACACAGGGCATTCTTGGCCACATGGTCGAGGTCAGCCCCATTGGTCTGCAGCTTGAAACAACAGCTCCCTGCCCGGTTGAAAAAGACTATTACCTGCGTGTAGAGCTCACCCCCGAACTGGCAGACAGGCCGTTCATTATTTTTATTGCCCGCTCAAAATGGTGCCGAATTGATGAGATCGAGCCGAATCTGTATCACGTGGGCTTTGCCATGGCAGAGATCATGCCTGATGACAGGGAAATTTTCCTGCGCATCCTTGCGCGTTTTGGTCGATAAACGACCAAAGTACATCTGGGGGGCACATTCGAAAAGTCCCCAAATATGGCGCTTGACATTTTAGAACACGCGTTCTAAAATAAACATACAATTACCCACTTTAACCAAAGGAGAATATTGCTATGTCCAAGCGAAATATTGTTCATGTTGAGATTCCTGCTGCGAATGTTGAAGGTGCAGGCAAGTTCTACCAGGAATTGTTTGGCTGGAAGCTTCAACACATGCCTGAAATGAACTACACCATGTGGGAAGCAGGCGATGGCTCTGGCGGCGGTTTCCCTGCTGTTTCGGCTGAGAACCCGGCGGGGCAGGTTCTGGTTTACATTGACAGCGATGATATCGAAGCCGACCTGAAAAAGGCCGAAAAATTAGGCGGCAAAGTGATTTTCCAAAAGACGGAGATCCCGGGCATGGGCTGGTTTGCGGTTTTTCATGACCCAACCGGGAATGCCATTGGTCTTTACACAAGTTTGAATCCTGCAAATTAGCGAGGCGTACAAGCACATGGCTACCGGCGATTTTGCTTTTGTGACGAGCCTCGAACCTGCTCAGAAAGATGTGTTTCTCAACAGGGAGAAGTATGACATTGTGTACGCCTCCATACTTGAGATCTTGCGCATGCACGGCCCCATGACCTTTACCCAACTTGGGCATCGTGTGGAGGAACGGCTGCAGGATGGTTTTGACGGCTCAGTGTTGTGGTACTTTACCATCGTAAAATTGGATATGGAAGCTTGCGGCGAGATTCAGCGCGTGGTGAATTCAAAACCGCAATTGTTCTCTCTAAATGTCAATGTCTGATCGTTCTTGATGAATAAAACATCCCGCAGATGAAATCTGCGGGATGTTTTGATTCTTGAGACTGCTGAAAATTTCAGCCTGCCCACATATCGAACATGTACATGATGCACATCATGCTCATGAGCAGCATGCTGGCAATGGTCCAGATGCGGTCAAAGATGGGGTTTTTTCCGAGCCTGCTGAGAAAGAGAAAAACAGGCGGTGCGGCAAGAACATAGCGATACATGCCCTGCGCGGGTCCGCTGGTGAAAGAGAGGAAGACCACAAGAAAGCCGAAGATGGCGAGGTCTGGGTGTCTTTTGAAACCTGCAATGCAGGCAGCAAACCCGATGATGATTCCAAGCCATTCCACGAAATAGTAGGCGGCTGCGTTGGGGTTGTTGCCGAAGATCTCCATAAAGCCATCTTTCCAGGCAATGAAGGTGTATCCAAGCGAGAGCAGGCCGCGCCCGAAGAATTCTTCTTCCACAAGGCTGAAGGCCAGCCCGTAGTACGATATCCGCCAGAGGAAGAAAGCGATGATCGGAGCAGTGGCAATCAACCCGTTGACAAGGATGCGCCAGGGCAGGCCGCGGTAGTAGATCTGCTTCCATTCCATGTCGAGTTCCAGCCATTCCGCATCTTTGATCCATGAAATGAAAAGGGGAATGGCGAGGGTGACGCCCACGGCACGTGTAAAGGTGGCGAGGACAGCCACAAGAGCCGCCCAGCCGCGATGTCCACGCCGAAGCAGGAGCAGACTGCTGAATGCCAACCCCACGAACAAGCCTTCAGTATAGATTTCAGCAAGGAAGAAGCCGCTCGGAAAAATAAGCAGATAAAAGGCGGCGCGCAGACCGCTGCTTTCATCCAGCTCGGTGCGGGCGAATTCGTAGAGTGCGATCATGGCGGCGAGTGTACCGAGCATGGAAACGATCACCCCTGCCAGGGAGGCGGTGGCGATGGCATTCATGCCAAGCAGCGAAAGCGGAAGCGCGAACAGGCGGATCATCATGGGGTAGAACGGGAAGAAGGCGTAACTCAATGATATGCCCGGGCGTTCGGCGGATTGGGGAGGGACGACGAACGGCCAGAATCCTCCGCTTTCGGTGGTTTCGCCAGTGTTGGAGCGAATCCGCGTGGGGCTGGGGTCTTCATAGCCGCCGACAGCGATGGCGAGATAATATTCCGAATCCCATGAAACGTGGCGGTTGAGGAAAGGTTCATTCAGGTAGATCTTTCCATATTGACTGCCTGGCATGGTTTCGGTGACGGTCCATTCGAGGGCGCGGTCTGGCGGTTGAACGGTGAGGCGGGCAGGGAGCAGGTTGTGATACGCCAGCATGATCAATGCCCATCCCAGCCAGATTCCGAAGATATTTCGGTGATTCGGATTTTTGAACATGGGTCTACTTTTCCATTCCTGTCACCACCATGTCGCGCATGAAGTAACGTTGTGAAATGATCAACACAATGACGGGGACGATCATCAAAATGAGCGCGCCCGCTTGAAGCTGGTTTTGAATGGGGGCGAGGCTTTGAAAACTTTGCACCCCAAAGGAAATGGGAGCAAGGTCTCTGCGGGTGCTGAGGTACAGGGCTGCCTGTCGGGTTTCGTTCCACATGTAGTAGAAATGCAGCAGCGACACGGTGAGGACGGTAGGCCACGATTGCGGCAGGATGACCTGAAACAAAATCCGCAATGGACCAGCGCCGTCAAGCATGGCAGCTTCATCGAGGTCTTTTGGAATGCTCTTGAAGTTTTGTCTCAGCAAAAAGATGTAAACGGCATTCCCAAAGAAGAACGGAATCAAAATGGGCAGCCAGGTGCCCTGCCATTTGAGAACGCGCGCAAAAAAGAAATAGGTTGGGATGAGCGTGACCTTCTCGGGAATTAATATGGTGGCGATCAGGACATAAAATAGAAAATTCCCTCCAGGCAATGGGAAGCGCGAAAAACCATACGCCACTACGATCGATGAGAGCAGGACCCCGATCTCGCTGATGATGGTCATCATGAAGGTGTTTTTTACCATCTCAGGGATACGCAGGGAACTGAACAGAATTTTGAAATTATCGAATGTTACGTGGAAACGATAGACGCCTTTCAACTGGCGCCAACTGCCCTTCCAGGGAATGAGACCATCTTCGGGGTTTTGCGGGTCGATGAATTTGCTGGAGGTTTGTTTTGGCTCCACCAGAGCCAGCTGACGCACTCCGCCGTTGATGGGAACGTTGTACACCAGATATTCCTCGCCCTGATATTCAAAGCGGACCTGTTGCGATGGGTAGGCGGGGGCATTGCGGTCACGGAGTTGAATCCCTTCCATGAGCGAAGTGGCAACCATGAAAAGCATTGGAAAAAGATAAACGAACAACATGAAAAAGATGAACAGGTTGAACAAGGCACTGCCCAGCGTTTCCCACAATTGCAGCGATAGATAATTATGCGGTTCAAGCCATTTGTGTCTGGATTTTGTTTTCATGCCTAGGCTTCCCTGTCTGGGTAGTAGACCCAATTGCGGGCGCTTGAAAACAGCGCCACGACCACGATCATGACAAGAATGAAAAAGAACCACGCCAGACTGGCGGCATAGCCCAGATCCATTTTGTCGAAGAGGATGTAACTGACATACCCATCGTAAGGTGAAAAACTGCCGCTGAATACGCTGCCGCGATCAAGCAGAACCACACCGCCAAATACTGCGATCATGTTGATGATGATCGAAAAGAAAATGGCAGGTGAAATGAGCGGCAGGGTGATGTAGAAAAAACGCACCAGCGGACCCGCGCCATCCACCCGTGCGGCTTCTTGAATTTCAGGCGGAAGCCCTTGCAGGGCACCAAGCATGATGAGCATGCCTGGCCCCACTGACCAGAGTGAGCTAATGCTGAAGAGCAGTGCCACGGCGCCATCGGAGTACAGGTTGTTGAATCCTGTCAGCCCAAGCGGATGCAGAATGAGCTTGTTCAACCATCCCGTCGTTGGATCGGCGAAGCCAATCCACATGAAGAAAATGGCTACACCGGGGATGATGCTCGGCAGGAAGAAAAGAGTCCGCATGGTGTTGCCGAATTTCAAACGCGGGTTGGCAAGCATGGATGCCAGTACGATGGATGCCGCCAATTGCAAAGGGATGGTTGAAATGCCCAATGCAATGGTTTCAAACAATACATACCCAACGGCTTCATCCTGAAACAGGCGGGCGTAATTTTCGAGCCCGACGAACTGTGTTTGCTCGGGGGTAAGCAGTTGGAAATTGGTGAATGAAATTCCCAGCGAAGCCAGAATTGGGAGTAATTTGAAAAATAGCAGACCGATGACCCAGGGAGCGATCAATAGCAGGCCAAACCGTCTGTCATATCTCAAGCGTTTTGTATTTCCAGTGGACATGGTTTCCTTTGCAGATCTTCCGATAAATTTAGCGTGGGCTTTGAGTGATATACTCCTGCCCGATCAAACTATGAAGCCTGAACAAAAAAGCCGATTCAACGATCTCTTCTTTGCGCGTTTGTATTATTTTTGTTTCATGGGAGGTTGGGGATTTGTTCTCCCATTCATCAATCTCTTTTATGTCAGCATTGGCTTCAATGGGAAACAGATCGGGGTTATTTCATCTGTCAGCGCCATTGTGGGTATGCTGGTTTCACCGCTGTGGGTGAGTGAGGTCAAAAAGCGCCCACAAGCTCGCAATATTTTGCAGGCCGCTTTGATCCTTGGCGGTATTGGCTACTATGCCATTGGTTTGCAGAGCCAGTTCCTGTGGGTCGTGGTCATCATATTTTTACATGCGCTTGCGGCATCGGGCATTGCGCCGCTTTCCGACTCGATGGCTGTGACCGTATCACAGGAGGCAGGCAGCGGATACGGAAGCGTGCGCGTGTGGGGATCGCTGGGATGGATCTTCACGGTCCTATCTTCGGGATGGCTGACAGCCCGCTTCGGCTTTATCGCCGCTTTTATCGGAGTGGCCTTAATGTGGCTGACAGCCGCCAGCCTGGTCTTTTTAATTCAACCGCGCTTTTTCAGCGCACAGCCTGCATCTTCACAGGTCAGACCAAACTTATCTGCTGCACTTCAATATATCTGGCATGACAAAGTCCTGCGCGGATTTGCGCTGGCGCTCATTATCTTCGGCATTTTCAACAACGGTGTTGTGCAGTTCGAAAATGTTTTCCTGGCCGAACTCGGCGCCACCAAACAGGTTATTTCTGTGGCGGGCATCATGAGCGC
Organism: Anaerolineales bacterium; assembly: GCA_035339375.1. GTDB lineage: Bacteria > Chloroflexota > Anaerolineae > Anaerolineales > Villigracilaceae > Villigracilis. The sequence continues at coordinate 13,981 of DAOQID010000020.1, forward strand.
ATTGGTTGAGATCCCGTTCATGTTGTTCTCTGACCGAATCGTTCAACGAGTGGGGGCGCACCGTCTGCTGATGGTTGCTCTCACCATGACGATTTTTATGCGCCTTTCGGTGCTGACCTTCCCCGCCATTCTTACGATCATGGCGGTGCGTTTTATTGGCGGGGTGGCTTTCAGCTTTTACACCATCTCATTTATCAAACTCGTCAGCAGCCGCACACAACCCACAGAGACAGGTACGGTGCTGGCGATTCTAAGCGTGACCATTACAGGGCTGGTGAATATCATCGCTTCGCCGATCTCGGGCGCGATCTTTGATGTCATTGGCGCCCGCTGGTTATATGCCTTGTCTGCCACGGGCTATGTGATCAGTATCGCCTGCCTGTGGTGGACTCGGCCAGAGAAACAGCCCGCAGGGTCGGCAGGCTAAAATCCGTTCTTGCGGATGACTGTTTTGTACCATTTGGCGCTGTCTTTGAGGATGCGTTCCTGCGTTTCATAATTGACCCAGACAATGCCAAAGCGTTGGGCATACCCAAACGACCATTCAAAGTTATCCATCAACGACCAGACGAAATATCCGCCCAGCGGTACACCTGCCTGCATGGCGCGATGCGCGGCGGCAAAATGGGTGCGCAGGTAGTTGGTGCGATGCACGTCAGGGACATTGCCATTTTCATCAGGCGCTGTGGAATAACTGGCGCCGTTCTCTGTGATATAGATCTTTAGCGGGGTGTAATCGAAATACACACGTCCTAAAATGCCAGTGAGACCTTCAGGGTAGTTCTCCCAATCCATCTCTGTCCAATGTTCAGGGGTTTTGGGGTGTGGGAAGAAGAGCTGCGGACCATTATTCGGGTCTTCGACGCGGTGCAAATTGCGGCCGTAATAATTAAGACCGATGAAATCGGTTGGGACTGCGATGGTTTCCAGATCGCCTGACTGCACAAAATCCAATCCGTTGGGGGCGCCGCCCAACTGGGTGAAATATTTGGTCATGTCAGATGGGTAACCGCGCCCGTAGAGCGGATCGGCAAACCAGCGGAACCATTTGCCGTCATCAAGGCGGGCCGCGTCCATGTCCATCTTGCTGTTGGAGGCGGGCACCTTCCAGCCGATGTTGAGTGTGATGCCAACTTCCGCGTCCTTGCTGTTGTTGCGGATGACAGGCACCGACATACCATGCGAGAGCAGCAGATGATGCGCAGCACGCAGCGAAGCAGACAGGTCTTTGATACCAGGCGCATGAACCCCCGTTTCATAACCCAGCCAGGCTACCACGGCGGGTTCGTTGTGGGTGATCCACTGATGGACACGGTCACCGAGTGCGCGTGACATGACATCGGCATATTCCACAAAGGCTTCGGTGGTGGCGCGGGCTGTCCAGCCGCCTTTGTCTTCCAAGGCTTGCGGCAGATCCCAGTGTTCGAGGGTGACGAAAGGGGTAATGCCCGCATTGAGCAGGCCATCCACCAGCTTGCTGTAAAAATCGAGTCCTTTTTGATTGACCTTGCCGCGTCCGGTTGGCAGAACACGCGGCCATGAGACCGAAAAACGGTAGGCTTTCAGCCCGAGCTTTTTCATCAACGCAATATCTTTTTTCCACAGACGGTAATGGTCGTTGGCTACATCGCCTGTGTCGTTGTTGCGGATCTTGCCCGGAGTGTGGGTGAAGCGATCCCAGGTGGATTCACCCTTGCCATGTTTGTTCCATGCGCCTTCGATCTGGTATGAGGCGGTTGCCGCACCCCAGATGAAATTTTCAGGGAAGGTGATTTTGTTTGCCATTTTCTATGCTCCATCTTGATTTGAATGATCCCGAAGGATGGTTCGTGCGGTTTCGAGCGTGGCTGGGTAACTGCCTGTCAGTACCTGCCATGTTTCTGAGTGAGTCACTGAGTGGCCATGTTTCAATGTCTTCAGCGGGCCAAGCGTTTCCAGTTCGATGCATGTGTCTTTTACGTAAACTTCCACATTACAGCCCTGATCGGGGAAATCTCCCGCGGTCACCTCAAAACTTTTGATGAACAACGCATCGCCCATTGCGCAGGCCAGCCATCCCAATGGGGTGTGCGTGCCGACCTTGCATGCTTCGGCGCTGACCTTTCCATGAAGCAGGATCAGGTCGTCGTTAAGTTCGAGGCGCGGATCGTGAATCCGCGTGTAGGGCCAAAGCACGAGATTCCGATTCGGCTGCAACCCATCGGCATTGGATTGCGGCACGATCGCCATGCCGCCCATGCGCATTTGTGTGATCGCCCACGGCGCGAATCGAATTTCATCTTTGCCGTGCCAGGTGATGCGGTGTGAAAGATGCGCGCGGTTTTCATCCAGCCGAATGGTGATTTCTCTTTCAAGGGACGAAGCATCCACAGGGCTTTTCAAAATTACCGTGTTGTGGCTGCGCTCCATTTGCAGGCCGTCTTCGGGACCCATGAAAAAAAGGTCTTCGGGCGCGGTCATCAAACGATGCCCGCCGCGCAGAAAAAACTCGCCGTGCGGGGTGGACCAGTGAATATCGGGTGTTTCTGCCAGCAGGTTTCCATTCGCTCCCCGCGCATACAAACCGATGATGCGCGGCCCTGTCGTCGTGAAAAAATCAAGACGCAGAAAATCGTTTTCGATGGATGCGATCGGAAGATGCGACTCGGCCATGACTATCCCATGACCACCCGAACATCAACCTCGGTCTCACCATTTTCCGCGCGGATCAAACCACCCGATACCTGCCTGCCGTTGACTGTGACAGTTTCCACCCCTTTGCAGACGTGCCTGGGGTTTTCCACGGTGATGTTGTACGTGACGCCGCGATATTGGCGGGTTGCGGTGAATCCATCCCAACTGGCGGGGATGGCGGGTGAAATTTCCAGACCGTCGAGTGTGGGGCGAATACCGAGGATGTGTTGTGTGATGGCGGCATAATTCCAGGCGGCAGTGCCGGTGAGCCAGGAATTCTTGGCTTCACCATGTGTGGCGGCATCTTTGCCTGCGATCATCTGGGCATAGACGTAGGGTTCGCACTTGTGCATTTCGCTGATCTCTTCACGCGCCGATGGATTGATGCGTTTGTAATAATCATAGGCCGCATCGCCGCGCCCGACCAATGCTTCGGCGATCATGATCCACGGGTTGGTGTGGCAGAAGATGCCCGCATTTTCCTTGTAGCCAGGCGGGTAGGACGAGATTTCACCGAGATGCAAATAATATTGGCTGAAGGCAGGCTGTTGCAGCACAATGCCGTGCGGAGTGGCGAGATGCTGGGCCACAGAATCCAGGGCTTTGGCGGCGTTGCCGTTTTCAAGTCCCAGCCCAGCCATGATGCAGATGCCCTGTGGTTCGATGAAAATTTGCCCTTCGCTGTTTTCCTTCGACCCGAGCACATGCCCAAAATCATCGTACGCGCGGCGGAACCAATCGCCATCCCAGCCAGATTTCCAGATGGTCGACTCCATGTCGGTTGCAAATTTGAGATAGTCGTCCGAAGAAAGATGAAAGACGAAAGAATCCCCTCTTTCTTCTTTCATCTTTCCTGCCAGGTCTGCCATTTCTTTACAAGCCAGCACAAACAACCCCGCGATGAACACGCTTTCTGCCACCTTGCCTTCCTTGTTGGTGGTGGTTTGGAAGGATTGCCCCGGGGTGTCGGAGAAGCAATTCAAATTCAGGCAGTCGTTCCAATCGGCGCGGCCAATGAGGGGGAGTTGATTGGGGCCAAGGCGGTCAAGGGTGTATTGAATGGAGCGTTGTAAATGTTCGTAGAGCGGGGTTTCGGTGCCCGCTTCATTTTCATATTGCACCATTTCATCGAGAATGGACCAGTCGCCGCTTTCTTTGATGTAGGCCGAAACACCCAGCACCAGCCAAAGCGGGTCATCGTTGAACCCTGACCCGACATCGTTGTTTCCGCGTTTGGTCAGCGGCTGGTATTGATGGAAGGCGCCTCCATTTTTCAATTGCGTAGCCGATAGATCAAGGATGCGCTCGCGTGCCCGTTCGGGAATCATGTGGACAAAGCCAAGCAGGTCCTGATTTGAATCGCGGAAGCCCATGCCGCGCCCGATTCCGCTTTCGAAGTAGGAAGCCGAGCGGCTCATGTTGAAGGTCACCATGCATTGATAGGCATTCCAGATATTGACCATGCGGTTGGTGTGTTCGTCGGGCGTGTTGACCTGTAACTTGCCGAGCAGCCCCGTCCAATATTCGCGCAGGGTATTGAAGGCCTGATCGGCATTTTCGGGTTTGAGGTATTTTTCGAGCGCGATCTTTGCGCGCTTCTTGTTGATGACCTGCGATTGCGGCGGCTCGAATTTTTCGTCCTTCGGGTTTTCCACATACCCAAGGATGAAAACAATCTGTTTGGATTCGCCTGCCTTCAAATTGACTTTGACCTGGTGCGAGCCGATGGGCTGCCAGCCATGCGCTTCGGTATTGGACGATCGGCCTGATTCCACGACCTGGGGTTCGTTCCAGCTGCGGTAGTGCCCGAGGAAATCCTCGCGGATGGTGTCGAAGCCTGCCAGTTTTTCGGAGCAGGCAAAATAGGCAAAGTGGTCGCGGCGTTCGCGGTATTCGGTCTTGTGGTAGATGACCTCATCCACGATCTCCATTTGACCGATGGAGTAGTTGCGTTGGAAATTCGTGGCGTCGTCGTTTGCATCCCATAGACAAAACTCAATGGCAGAGAACAGGCTCAAGTCGGAGTCTGATCCGCTTTCGTTGGTCAGGGTCATCTGCCAGATCTCAAGCGATTCTCCAAGTGGGACAAAATAACGGGTGGAGGATTTGATCCCATTGAACTTGGAGGTGATGATGGTGTAGCCCTGCCCGTGTCGACATTCGTATTCATCCAGCTTGGTGCGGGTGGGCATCCATGATGGCGACCAGAATTTGCCTGTGCCGTTATCGCGCAGGTAGAGATATCGTCCGCCCATATCGAGCGGGGAGTTGTTGTAGCGGTACCGTGTGAGGCGGCGCAGACGCGCATCCTTGTAAAAGGAATAACCGCCAGCCGTGTTGGAGATCAGACCGAAGTAGGCTTCACTGCCAAGGTAGTTGATCCACGGCAAGGGAGTATCGGGTTGGGTGATAACGTATTCACGTGCCTTGTCGTCGAAGTAGCCGAATTTCATAATTCAAAAATCCTTTTCACTTTCTAGGTATCCTGCTCCACACTGCCAAAGTGGATCAACTCAATGCCTCTGTCTGCAATGGCCTGCCGAATGGCTGGATCGGTGAGAATTTCAAGCTCGGTTTCGCGCTGCCTTGCGTAGGACGATGCTTTGAGTAACGCTTCATCTGCATACCCGGGGTGGACCATGATCTCGCAAGTCCCATCTTGTATGGAGGCAATGATGCGCTGCAATTCGGCGCGGGTGGCCAGTTCATCATAGAAACTGGCGTAGAAGGTATTTGCCCTGCGCGGATTGAACTCGGCCAACAGGGCGGGTGCATATTCCTTGATGGCGTCGTTTCCCTCCATGAACGGTAAACGGATGGCGCAATCGAATTCCTTTGCCAGCTCGAGCATGGCGCGGAAAAGGGCCGCACTGAAATAGGAACTGTGATGGTGCGAATCCAAGTGTGTCGGCTTTTTGCCAGCGGCTTGAATGAAGGCTTCGATCTGTCTGCGCCACTCGGCTTTTACTTCACTGACCTCGATGCTGTGGATGCGTTGGGTCAGCACCGAGAGGTTGAGGAAATTCCCAGCTTCATCGGTGATGGAGCGAACCGATTCGTGCGGACCGATGGGCCTGTCTGCTGTTAGAACGAGGTGGACGCCCAGCCCAAGCAGGGGTGCTTCGCGCAGGGCCACTTGAATATCCGCTGCGGTGGTGGGGATGTTCATCATGCAGGTGGTGGATGTGACCACACCATGCAGATGCGCTTCGCGAATCCCTCGAGAGACTTCGGGGGTTCGTCCATAATCGTCGGAGTTGATGATGAGTCGTTTCATAAGGCGGGAGTGAAAATCAGGGTCATGGTTATTTGCTCAGGTCTGTCAGATATTTCTGGTACAGGTCAACGAGATGGGGCAGGGGTTCTTTGTAAAATTCGTCCGCATCCACGGTCAATTTGGCGTAATCGGGGATCGGCAATACCTGCGGATTTGTTTTCGCAAATTCCTGAATGACCCTGGCATGAGGCTTGAGTGAACCATCAGGGCGGACGAGGCCGAAGAATCTTTCGTGTTGCGAATTCTGGCAGGGGGGCATATCCCACAACTCAGGGACATAATCGGCGTAGCACCAGAGCATTGCACCCGTGGCGCCGCTGTGTTGGAGCTTGGGAATTGTGAGCCGCAGGAATTCGGCAAAATCTTCTTCGCTGGCCATGAATTGCTCGCGTTCGCGGCCATTGGTTTCGGTCCATTTCATGGTGTAGGTGGTTTCGCCAGGCAGGGCTGTGCAGCCGCCGAATTCTTCCATCAAAACAGGTTTGCCAGCCAGAGCGGCGGTCAGTGCGCAGGTGAAAGGGACAAAATCAGGGTCGAGCGGTTGGCGTGCCCACGGCGTGTACATGGGGTAGGAATGCATCACGGCCACATCGGTATGAGCGTACACTTTGTCAATGCGCAGGCCGTTATCGCGGTGCAAGCCATCGCCATGCAGGCCGATGGTGACGGGGTGATTCGGGTCAATGGATTTGATGAGGCCGACCATTTCCTTTACCCAGGCCGCGCCTTCGTCTGATGAGTTGGGCCAGGCGAAAAGGTCGGGTTCGTTGCCGAGGTTCCACATCCACACGGCGGGGTGGTCTTTCAGCGTAGTGACGACGGTTTTCAACAACAGGCGCGTGGCGTTTAGGGCCATTTCATCATGGAACATGTTGCGATAGCCTTTGTCGGTCTTTTTGCCTTCGCTGACAATATCGCGGATCCAGTTGTGCGCTTTGGGGGGCAGGTCGCCGCCCAGTAACCAGCGCGGACTCCAGTTGGGTCCGCTCATGTGGCCTGTGAAGAAGGTGATATCGAGTCCAAGCCCATGTTCGGCGGCGATATCGGCGACCTTCACAAGGTTTTCGATCTTGTCCTTTGCCACACTGGCGGGGTCGGGTTGAAAATCGTCCCACAGCAAAAACAGGCGGACGACATTTAATCCGATCTCTTTAATGAGGCTGAATTCTTCGCGTACTTCGCCTGCATCGAAATTACTCCACCAGTACATGGCTTTGCGGCGCGGCCAGTAGTTGACACCGAGTGTGAAGGGTTGTGACATGGTTGGCTCCGAAGAAGGGTGAGAGGTGATTAGGGGTTCGTGTGGATGGTTTGGTAAATGGTGTTGACGAGTGAGTATTGGCCTTGTGCATCGTGATCCAAAGCCCAGAACATGATTCCGCCTGCATTTTGCAGGGCGAGTTCGGTTTTGGCTTGCACAGTGGGAATGCCGTTGTAATTTTCAAGAGAGCCGTTGTATTCGAACGCATCGGCCTGTGCGGCGGCGGGATCGAACTGCACCAGCTTTGCGAAAGTGACCTCACTAGGCCGCGAGTAGAACGGTACGCCGATATTTATTTTTTCCTTTGGCACACCGCGCGCGCTCCAGTATTCCAATCCTTTTTTGAATTCAACGAGACTGCCGTGAATTTCGCCGTCGTAGGTCATCACGTTGACGAAATCGACAAGTGCAAATGCCTCGTTGGGAACGCCCAGCCCAATGTCATCACCAAATGAAATGACGGCGGTGCTGATCTCTTTTTCGGGCAGGGCGGCGCGCAGTTCCTGCATCAGCGCGAGGAAGTTTTGTGCCGATTGCCCCTGGTCTGGATATTCCCAGTCAATATCCACGCCATCGAGTTGATATTGCTCCACGAACGCAGCGAGATTGCTGACGAATGCGCTTCTTGCCTCAGGGACGGCTGCCATGGCCTCGAATTCATTGTCCCAGCCCCAGCCGCCTACGGCGATATTCACGCGGACGTTATTTTCGTGTGCGGCAGCGACGATCTCTTCAAGAGCCCAGGCGTTGTTGATGTTCACAAAACTCCCATCCGCTTTGGGGATGAGGAACGAGTAGTTGATGTGAGTCAACTGGTGGTAGGGAATTGCAGAGGGGGTGATGGCGTCAGTGGCGTAGGCGACGATTCGGAAGGAGGGTTTCTGGGTCATGGCCGAATTTTGCGGGGCGCAAAATGTCAATGAAAGGGTAAGCAGGCACAAGGTTAGGAAAGAAGCGCGGAATTTCATCAGGCAAGTACGGCCTTTATTTTGGTCCGCTCTGAATTGGTCAGTTTCAATCCGCTGGCTTCCATTCCCAATAAAACCGCGCCGATGACGGGTTTCACTTCTGCAGGAATTAATTTTGCCCCAGGTGCAAGAGCGTGGACAGTTTCACGCATGGGGGTAATGAGGGCTTCGCCGCTTTTGAACATGGAGCCGATGAGCGCAACTTCGAATTCGAGGGACTCAAATTCAAGTTGGCGGATGACTGCGTTGGCGAGCTCGCCGAGTTCAATGCCTGCCCAATGCACCAGCTTTTTTGCGGTTTCATCTCCGCTTTCGGCGGTTTGAAAGACGAGCGGGGCGGCATCGGCGCCGATGGGGTAATAGCCGTTGGTGTAACCTTCAATGAGGTCTTCGAGGTTTTTGGCGTTGAAGTGTTTGATGAAGGCGTCGCTGAGCAGTGTGGGGGGGAGGCGTTTTGTCCACGAGTAGCCGATGATCTGCATGGTGCGGTAAATGAGTTCACTGGCGCCTGCGCCTTCGCCCATGAGTGTGCCATAGCCCGAAACACGGCCTTCACGTTTGTGGTCACGGTCCCAGCCGCGGCAATTGCAGCCTGTGCCAGAAACGACGGCCACGCCCCAGCCTTCGCTTGTGCCTGCCAGCAGCCCAAGTGTGACATCGTTGACCATTTTGAAGGGGGCCGTGATGCCAACATTGGTGATGGCGCTGCGCATGGCGGTTTCTTCGGCGGGCCAATCGTAGCCGCCGATTCCAAACCCTGCCCCGGCAATCGCATCCATGCGGATGTTGGCAGTGTTGAGTGCATCGTTCAATGCTTCGCGAATGGCTTTTTCCATGCCGTCAAAGCCGACGGTCTCATGGTTGCCTGGTCCGCCCTGACCTGCGCCAAGCGGTTCTCCATTTGCGTTGGTGATGAGTGCGGCTGTTTTGGTTGCGCCGATGTCAATTCCAAGAAAGTAAGTCATTCCGTCAGTGTCGGTTATTTGAAAAATTGAGGCAGGTGTTCACGGTGGGTTTCGAGCATGTCGTCGAGCACAGCCTGAACCTTGTCGGCTTTCGGGCCGATGGGATGAACAAGCAAAGCCTGGTAGGCTGCATCGCGGTTACCATGAACGGCGGCTTCCACGGTCAGCAATTCGTAGGCTTTGACCGCTGAAATCAACCCAAAGCAGGAGGTGGGAAGTGGTTCAGCCGCAATGGGAGTGATACCGCTCTTTTTGACAGTGGAGGGCATTTCGAGCACCCATTCTGCGGGCCATTCTTTCACTGCGCCATTGTTCTTGATGTTGACCACGTGGGTTTCACCCAGGTCGTTGTAATGGGCGTTGAGCAGCTGGGTGGCTACGGTTGAGTAATAGGCGCCGCCGCGTTTCATCAGATCGGCAGGTGGTTCGTTGAGTGCAGGGTCGGCGTATTGGCGCAACAGATCCTTCTCCACTTCGATCACTTCTTCAGCGCGTGAGGGCGGCCAGGCTTCCTGTGCCTTGAGCTTTTTATCGGTGTGATAGAAATACTGCAAATAATAGTTGGGGATCATGCGCAGCACTTCCACGGTGCGCGGTTCCCATTCAGGATGTTCTTCCTTTTTGAGTTCATCAATGTATCCCTGAATCACCTGCGGCCACACGTCTTCCCCATCGACTGTAAACCCGCGATGCCATGAAAGATGATTCAATCCGAGCGTCTTCAATTCGGCACGCTCAGGCTCGATCTTTCTACCCGTGGCCTGCTCCAGCCCTTCGAGGATGCTCATCTTCGCTGTGATAGGGACATTGCATACACCAACCGAGGGCGTATCCTTGGCATACATGCTCAATGCCTGGGTGACCAACCCTGCAGGATTGGTGAAGTTCACCAGCATTGCGCCCGGCTTGGAAAGTTCCTGCATGTCTTTGGCAATTTTGAGGATGACGGGAATGGTACGCAACGCCTTGCCCATACCGCCAACACCTGTGGTTTCCTGTCCGATCAATCCATGGCGCAGGCCAAGGTATTCATCGCGTTTGCGTGCTTCCATGTGGCCCACCCGCAATTGGGTGGTGACGTAATCCGCATCTTTCACTGCGGCGCGCTGGTCGGTGGTGAGGACGACCTTGAAGGGTGATCCCTTGGCTTCGACCATGCGTTGGGCAAATCCGCCGACGATATCGAGGCGTTCCTTGTCGATATCCATCAGCCAGAGTTCGTTGACGGGGAATTTTTCGAGGCGGGCGAGGAATCCATTGATGAGTTCGGGCGTGTACGTGGAACCGCCGCCGATCACTGCGACTTTTAACATAGATATATCCTTGGTTTGTTGGAGATGGAAAACTGACGATTACTTAAAAAGCGAAGGACACTGCTGGCACACGAAAGGGAGCTTTTCATCCTCTTTTCCCTTTTCAGCGCCCATTGTGTCCTTCGCTTTTGTTTGGTGTGCTAATTATTTCTCTACGCCTGTCACCACAATACCCTGTACGAAGAAACGCTGGGCGACCGCAAACAGAATCAGCGGCAGGATAAGCGCCATCAATGCACCCGCCTGAATCAATTGAGGCTTTTGGCCATAGATGCCGTTGAAGGTGGAAAGCGCAACAGAGATGGGCCAGTTATCGCGGTTGGTGGAAAGGTAGATCAGCGGACCGAAATAATCGTTCCATGCGAAGACGATGTGGAACACTGTCACTGCCATCAATGCAGGGTAGGATTGCGGGATGATCACCGACCAAAGAACACGCAGGGGGCTGGCACCGTCGATCATGGCGGCCTCGTCCAATTCACGCGGCAGGGTCATGAAATATTGGCGCAGCAGGAAGACGTCGTAGGCGTTTGCGAAAAACGATGGAACAATGAGCGGTAACCATGTGCCAACCCAACCGATCTTGGCAAAGAACGTGTAGGTGGGGATGACGGTTACGAAAGCGGGCAGGAAGATGGTTGCGATCAGGATGACGAATAAAAAGTCACGGCCGGGGAAGCGGAAACGTGAAAAACCGAATGCAACCAGCGTGCAGGAGAACAGAACCCCGATCTCTGTCATGATGGCATAAAAGGTGGTGTTCCAAAGCAGGCGCGGGAAGTCAATGTTGTTCCAAACTTCGGCATAGTTTTCCCAGGTGGGAGAGAATGTCCACGGGCGGTCGAGGGTGCGCCATGATCCCTGCCAGACGATTTCGCTGCCAGTTGGGTTTTGCGGGTCGATAAAGGTACTTTCCTTTTGACCCTTTTTCAGCATGGCAAGTTCGCGGGTCGTCCCATCAGGAAAGGGAACCACAAAAACATCCAGTTTGTCGCCGTTATATTCGAACTTTGGCGGGGCGGCCGGGTAGAAAGGCGCACCGACGATGGAGATCTGGTCCTGGGTCTTGAGCGAGGTCAACACCATGAAGGCAAATGGGGAGAGGTAAATGAAGAGGATGGCAAAGGTGAAAGCCGTTACTGTGAAAATGCTTATTCTTTTCTGAAGGGGGGAAAGTGGTTTGCTGTGCATTTGTATCTCTCCTTAAGAACGGCTGTCGCCTGCGTAATACACCCAGTATTTCGCTGTGCCAAACAGAATAAAAGTGATCAATAGGATGACGATAAAGAGGAACCAGGCCAGTGTTGACCCGTAGGACATATCCTGGAAGGCGAAAAAGTTTTTGAATAGATAAAGACTGTAGAACATCGTTGCACCGCCTGGCCTGCCTGTCCCTTGATTGACAACCAGCGGCACAAGAAAGTATTGGAAAAGACCAACGATATTCAATGTGAGGTTATAAAAGATGACCGGGGAAATCATTGGGAAGGTGACTTTCCAGAAAGTCTGCCATCCATTTGCGCCATCCACTTTGGCGGCATCATAAAGTTCAGTGGGTACGCCCTGCAAACCTGCCAGCATGATCAACATGGCATTTCCGACACCCCATATACCCATGATCACATAGGTAGGATATACCCAGGTGGTGCTATTGGCCCAATCAGGGGTGACCTCCTTGGGAACGCCCAAACCGATCAGGGCGCGATTGATCCAGCCTGTTTCAGAGTTGAGCATACCGCCCCAGAGGAAAACTGAAGCAACAAAGGGAACGATAAAAGGCATGTAAAAAAGGCTGCGGAATAACATTTGGCCTTTCAGGTTTGGATTGTTCATAAGAACAGCCAGTCCTAAAGGCACCAGAATTCCTACAGGCAAAGCGATCAACCCGAAACTGATGGTGACACCCATTGAACTGGGAGTTCCACCTGCAAGCCAGGTGATCCAGGTCCGTGGGTCAACGCCTGCCTGACGGTCGTTAAACAACTGAATATAGTTTGCCAACCCCACAAATTTCGGCGTATTTAAGATGCCGTCTGTAATGTTGAGGTCGAGAAAACTGAAGATCAGTGATGCGATAATCGGGAGGAATGTGAAGGCGAAGAAGCCGATTAACCAGGGGGAAAGAAAAGCCATTCCCTGCTTTAGTTCCCGTCGCGCTAATGGAGATGCATTTCGAAATGACTTTATGGAAGGAATGTATTTTCTGAAATTGGCAAGTTCTTCAAACATAGTCTCTCCCGGGGTTATTATGTTGGCGGGCCAACAGAGAAGTTGGCCCGCCAAAAGTATATCATGCAGGATTATTTGTTATAGATAACGTTGAGGTCATCTACGAGCTTCTGGAATTCAGCATCAAAATCGAGGCCTTCGGTGTTGTTCATCAAGTCCATGAAGACTTGCTGGCGATCAAAGGCTTCCTTCCAATTCGGCTGGTACTGTTCGGCGCTGGGGGTGTCAGGATAGGCGAGACCCTGATTGAAGACATCCCAACTTTCCTTGGTCACGAACGGATAGTCAGCAGCTTTCTTGTCGAAGAATGCCTGGGTCTTGGATGCAATAGCGGGCATGGCTCCATAGGCGGGCAGGAGTTTGTCACCACCGGTGGTGATCAGGTAAGCCAAAACCTGGAAAGCTTCCTTCGGGTGTTTGGTGCCCTTCCAAATGCGGAAGGTGTCGGCATCAATACGGCCATGGACTACACCATCGGAACCCATGGGCTGAATACCAAGCTGGAATTCATTGCCGGCTTTGGCGAAATCACCAAGACAGCAGGTGTACCAGGTCTGGGTCAGACCCATGGCAGCCTTGCCACTGTTAAAGACGTTGCCGGTGCCGAATTCGGGGGAGTTGGCCAGAGGACCAGTGGGGATGAAGGGCTGATCGCCATACATGCCATCATAGTACCAATGCCAGGCTTCCTTCCAACCATCCGGAAGAGCGGAAGCGTATTCGCCCTTCTTTTCGCCAGAATAGATCTTGGCTGCGCCGGAATAGAAGGTGGCGACGGAGTTCGGGTGCTGCCACTGAGCGCTATAACCAACCTGAACGATCTGGGTGCGGTCAAAACCTTCTTCAGTTGCATTCACACCATTGACGTCAATGGTGAGGCGTTTGGCAACTTCGGTAACGGTTTCCCAGTTCCAGTCAACTTCTTTTCCATCGAGGGTGTATTTTTCACCATACTTCTGGGGCGGGTAAGCCAATCCGGCTTCATCAAACATAGAGGGTACATAGTACATTGCACCAGGGAATACGGCGAACGGCAAACCAACCTGACCTTCTTCAGTCTGATAGAACTTCAAGAGCGCAGGATCAAAGACGGAGGTGTCGAATTTGGTTTCTTCGATGTAGGGAGCAATATCCAGCCACTGGCCATAGAAAGCATTGGAACCACCCCAGCCGACTGGGCCGACGATATCGGGGCCTTCGCCTGAAGCGATCTGGGTGGAGAGGGTATCACGAGCGCTGTCGAAAGGAACGATCTGGAGTACGAGTTCGATATCGCTTTGTGATGCATTAAAGTCTTTTACAACTTCTTCTTGAACCGTCACCTGGGCGGGGTCGGTACCAGTACCAAGACCAACAAACCAACGAATCTTTACTTTTTCAGCAGGAGCAGATCCGCCGCAAGCCGTGAGAACCATCGAAGCGACGATCATCAGGCTAAATAGTGCAAGTAAATGCTTTTTCATGGTGCTATTTTCTCCTCTAGTAGAATTTGAAATGACGATTTATGGAATATAGGGTTGGTGGCTATTTGTGTAGGTTGTTCCTGCCTCCTTCCTTAAGGATTCACTTCATGCGAACAACCGCATGAGTGCCGAATGATCAACTCCGTGGGTAAAAGCGTGACTTTTTCAGGGAGTTGTTTATCGAATATGGAAAATAACTGTTCCGCTGCGATCCGTCCAACTGATTCTGTAGGGGCTGAAACAGTCGTCAATGGGGGGGTGAGGTATGCGGAGATCTTTACATCATCGAAACCTGCCACTGAAATATCTTCAGGGACACGGAAACCATGTTCTTTGAGTGAAGCAATCACCCCAACGGCGGCATCATCATCGCCTGCGAATACAGAATCAAAAGCGACGCGCTTTCCATTTCCCAAAAACTGATTTAGGGATCTGTAGGCAACGTCGCGTTCAAAATCGCCTTGAAGCACAAGGCTATCATCAAAGGGGATTCCATTCGCTTCCAGAGCGGATTTGTAACCCAGTTCGCGCCAATAAGAGTCTTCTTGATGAATAGGACCACGCATAAGGAGGATTCGTCGTTTTTTGTGTTCGTGAATAAGATGTTCCATCAGGTGAAAGGTGGCGGCTTTATTTTCCACGGTCACCGATGGGATATTGACAGATGGGGGAGAGGAGCGGTGAATCAGCACAACCGGATACTCACTATTGTACAGGTCGATCAATACTTTATCTGAAAGGCTGTCTGCAAACACGAGCAAACCATCGGTATTATGGGAACCAACTGGAGGGGAGACCACGGTTTCTTCATCTGCTCGGTTGGTGGCTACGATCAAGTTGTATTTGTGCTCCCGCACAACAGATTCAATGCCGCTCAGTAGAGGTGCAAAAAAGTCATTGTGCATATTGGTCAGCAAAAGGCCTATGACACGTGTTTTTTTAGAGGCGAGATGACGTGCTGCCGCATGGGGAACATATCGCAGCTCAGCCATGACCTTTTTCAGGCGGTCTGAAACTTCCCTTGAAATGGGCGCATTGTGGTTGATATAGCGGCTAACGGTTGCAACCGAAACACCTGCTTTTTCAGCCACTTGCCTGATAGTAACGGAGTCAGATTTTCTAGTCATAGCTTCGTATAACCGTATGTAACCAGTTACAGTAACCGGTTACATTATTTCATACTTGCAAAGCTAGGTCAAGGCACAAATTCTTAAAAAATCGAGGTGTTTTTGGCTCTCAAATATAGAATGGTATGAAGACAAAAAAGTGGCAATTTAGATTTTTGATATCCAAAGTTGCCACTTTTTTGTTACTTGAGTCTGCAGATAATTACCCCACCCACATGTCATAACTAAATAACAGCACGGACATACCCATTAACAAGATGCTTATCAAAGTCCATGCTTTATCAACGACCTTGTTTTTACCCCAATACCCCAAAGTAATGAAAATGGAAGGTGCGATCAACATATATCTTGCCATGCTTTGTGCTGATCCGCTAAACACAGAAAGCACCACCACAGCCAGACTGAATAAAGCCACAATGGGATCACGGCGAATTAACCAAATGCTGCAGATCAACCCCAGCAAGATTGTAAATACTTCAATACCAAAATAGATCAACCCCTCCTGACTCACATACCTTGCATAGAAATAAGCATCCTTCCAACTTTGAAGCGAACTCTCAATCGTCATCAGACCGCGGCCAAAATAAAATGCCTGTAATTCTTCCCAGCCTTTGCCCAGTGGGGAAGTGCGCCAGATGAAGTAGCCTATCAAAGGCAGGAAGGCGAGCAATCCTTGCAGAAACCACTTCCAGGTTAATTGCAATCTCAGGTTCGATTTCCAATCTGTATTGATAATCCATGCCAACAACAAAGGCAGAGCCATGGCCGCTCCGTGTGCGCGCGTCCATGCAGCCAGAAATCCCAATATAGATGCCCAAACCCATTGCTTTCTTTTGGTCAGCATCAGCGCCGAAAAAGCCAGCCCAACGAACAATCCCTCTGTATAAATTTGTGCAAAGAAAAATGCAGAAGGAAATACAAGCATGTAGAACACAGCCCGCCAGGCGCTGTCTTCATCGAAGAGGCCTTGAGTAAGATCCCAGACGGCGAACAATCCAGCCAATGTTCCAAGCAAGGTGATGATGCTTCCCGCCAAAGTGGCAGTGCCAATTGCAGAAAGGCCAAATATCCTCAATGGAAACGCCACTGCACTCATAAGATATGGATACAACGGAAAGAACGAATAATTCTTCGCAATCGGAAGCCCGGTGGCAGGGTTTCGTACATACCCCGCTTCAGGGTCATCGTACCCGCCGACCGCAATACCCACATAATACTCAGAATCCCATGCCACCTGCCGATTCATGAAAGGCTCCAGTAAATATATCTTGCCATCATTGCTGCTTGGCAGGGTTTCATTGGCACTCCAAACCACAGCCTCATCTGGCTGTTTTAATTGCAGACGGGTTGTCACCAGCCATTGAAATCCGTACAACAGAGTAAACCACACAGCCCATAAAATAACCAAGTTTCTTTTCATAGTATTCCTTTATTTGATGATGAATAGAGTGATGGATTGCGCAGGGAAAGAATGGTTCCCTGATAGATCAACAGTGCCGATGTTCTCTGCCTGATGTGCAGGATCGAACAACCACGCTTCGCCCTTAACGGCTGCCTGACCAGCAATTCGAAGGGATTGAATCTGCTCTTCAAGTGACAGGTTGACCACAAGAACGGTCAATGCACCATCATCACGAAGGGAGGCATACACCGTAAGGTCAGCGATATCAGACGATGAATAGACCAGCTCGTCGCCGAATTTTTTATACATCTGATACGTGAAATAACTTGGATTCACATCGGTCTGGGCGATCAACCCCCAGCCGCCGTTCCCACCCTTGGACGTGAGCATCCAATGATTGGCCATGAACACGCCATTCTTTATCATTTGCCCAAGCACATCACCGAGCCAGATGGCATTGTAATGTGAATCGGGTGTCGATTCCCCGCCTACTGACTTGCTGTAGTCTGAATTGAATTCTGTCACCGCGATCGGGATATCACGCCCTGTTTCCGTGCGGATCAACTCACGCAGGTGAATGATGATCTTGTCCCACTCCCGCGCATTGACACGCAATTCCTCGATCGACGCAGGTCCCGATGTGAATGAACGAGGAAAGGGATAGCGATGAAAGGAAACGATATCTACAAGGTCGCCATTGCTTTTCAGGAACTCTCTCATCCAAAGTTCATTGGCTTCACTAAAATTGGTGCTTGCGCCGTTATAGTCAAAACTAAATTGATGCGTTTCAGGGCCAACCAATTTTATACTTGAGTCTACTTTTTTCATGGCCTTGGCAAATGCCCGCCATTCTTGATTGAAGCGCTCAATATCGTAACTTTCCCCTCTGTTCTTTAACTCGCCATCATATAAAGAAGGCTCGTTGCCAATACCCCAATACACCACTCCATACTTTTGTTCCTTGTTCACATACCTTACCATTTCTGCAG
This sequence comes from Anaerolineales bacterium, assembly GCA_035339375.1. Taxonomy (GTDB): domain Bacteria; phylum Chloroflexota; class Anaerolineae; order Anaerolineales; family Villigracilaceae; genus Villigracilis. Next base: position 31,648 of record DAOQID010000020.1, read on the forward strand.
CCTGCTCGGGCGTTCCACCCAGCAGACGTACATTGATCATGGCTGTAGCCCCCACTTTTTCAATAAAGCTCATGAGTTGATCGATCTGATATGTTTGAACATTGTTGTGGTCGCCCCATGAACCAGCAGGAAAACGCACAATGCTGACCCCCGAATCGTACGCGGGCTGCAACCCTTCCACTGAAAGCGCGATCCACGGACCGTAGTTGGTGCCGTACACCAGTGGACTGATTTGCCCAAGGGAGATGCCTGGATCAACAAACAATACATTGGGGTATGGAGTTGGCACAATGGTTGCCGTGGCAAGCGGGGCTGGGCTTTGCGCGCAGGCAGTAACAAGAAACACAATAACCAGCAAAGCGGTAAAGAGGGGGGGCTTCATAGCGATGCTCCAATGTAGATTTTATTTTGATATGCAAGAGATCAGGTCACGAATGATACCCGATGCCTCCACCTGGGTCAGTGCCAGCACAGGAACATCACCCGCAGAATACACCTCGCGATATGCCTGCCCCGAATTCACGGAGCCTCGCAAAATGAATCCCACACTATTGGATTCAGACTCCACCGCTTCAAGCATCCGTTGAGAATCGACTGCCACCTTTGCAAATGACGTAACGATTCTGCCTTCCATCACGGCCTGCTCGAACAAAACCTGCATATCCGCATCTGATGCATAGACCCAGACCTGCGTCGTGGAATTCTCCTGCGCGGAAAATAAACTTTGCACCTCTTCAAGGGTGAGGTCTTGCAATGGGCTGTCTTGATGAACGATCACAAGCAGTTCATCCTTTCCGACCTGATATGCTGGTGATACAAGGGGCTCAGGTTCGCCCACGCGCAGAAGGATATCAGGTGAATCTGCTGAAATGTTAATGGCTGTGTTCAGGCTCTCGGCGCAGGAAAACAACTCCACCAGCCAGGGATTGGCTGCAGATGTGGAATAGGCAGTAACGATCTGGGGTTGAGTGGTGGTCTTTGCAGGTGGGGTACAGGATGCGAGCAGGAATATCAATATGAGGAACTTTTTCATTTTTTGATTTTACTGCTTCCCATACCGAACTCACCAGTTTTCGATCAGCACGGACAGTAACTTTGCCCGTTCTTCGAGGCTATCAGCAAAAATGTATTCGCGTTCGGAGTGATAACCTTCACCGATCGCGCCCATTCCATCCAACACGGGGATGCCCAATGGGGCGACGAAATTTCCATCTGAGGCGCCGCCTGTGCCGCCCGCTTTCAATTCCAGCCCCAACGTTTCCTTTGCGATCTGGGCTGCCTTTTTGAAAGCCGCCTGATTGATTTCGTTAAACGGCAGCGGCGGACGGTTCAATTCTCCCGATACCTCAATGGAGGTTCCATCGAGTACGGGTTTTAGTTTTTTCATTTCCCCTTCGAGTCTTTCCCATTCTCCGGGCTGCATTACGCGCACATCCACTACAATGCTGGCTTCTTCGGGCACCACATTTGAGACCGTACCGCCGTGAATGATGCCCACGTTGAGGGTGGTTTGTTTTTCATAATCAGTCAATTTTTGAATGGCGATGACCTGATGTGCCATTTCTTCGATTGCATTGCGGCCTTCCTTGTGATCTCCACCTGCATGAGCGGCACGCCCTTTGACCTTGACCCTGAATTCCCCCACCCCTTTGCGCCATGTTTTGAGCGAACCATCCATCAGCGCACCTTCCATTACGAAGACGATGGAGGCTTCACTCGCCAGCTTTTCTATGTATTCACGCGAAGTAAAACTTCCGATTTCTTCGTCAGAGGTGAACAGGGCTGTGATGGGATGAGGAACAGCCGTCCCTTTGGAAAGAAGCGCGGAGATCCCGCCGAGGGCGATGACAATGCCTGCTTTCATATCCAATGTACCGGGGCCGTGAATCTTCCCATCCACCTCTTTGTAGGTGAAGGTTTGTGTAGTGCCTTTTGGAAAGACGGTATCCATATGGCAGAGGAGCAGAGGGCCGCCTTTGCCGGTACCGCCCCATCTGGCGAGGACATGGTCGCCTGTTTGTTCATTGGGCAGGATTTCAACCTGCGCGTTGAGTTTGCGGCATTCTTCAGCGACGATCTTTCCGACGCGATCCACTGCGGCTTTGTCGTGAGAGGGTGATTCGGTTTCGACGAGTAGTTTGAGTAGGTTTTTCATCATGGGAGTTTTTGAATAAATAGGACGGCGATGCCTGCAACCCCGCAATATGCAGAGAAGACGTAGAGGGAGTGTTTGTTGTTGTGGAGATAACTCATCAGCCATTTGATGGCAAGCCAGCCGACGGCGGCGGATGTGAGGAAGCCTGCCAGCAAATAGGGGAGGAAGGCGCGGGTTCCGCTTCTTTCGATCACGCTGAGCATTTCATAGGAGCCTGCCGCAAGCATGACTGGGATGGACATGAGGAATGCAAATCGGGCGGAATCTTCGCGGGTAAATCCGCGGACCATGCTGCCAGCAATGGTGGTGCCCGAACGGGACGCCCCAGGGAAAACAGCAATGATCTGGAACAAACCAACAATGAGGGCGTCGAGCCAGGTCATGGTTTCGAGGCCGCGTGTTTTTTTATCAAGGAATTCGGCCATTGCCAGCAGGAAAGATGCTGTGAATAGGCGGATGGCGGCTTCGATCAAAGGCGTTTTGAACAAGGCTTGTACAGAGTCCCTCAAGAAAAACCCCGCTATCAGCGCGGGAATGGTTGCGATGACAATGTACCAGCCAAGTTTTGCATTTTGCGGCATTTGTTCAAAGTTTTTCAGATTGCCAAGATTTTTGAGCGTATCAAGGGCGATCGACAACAGGTCTTTCCAGAAGAAAAAGAACAGAGAGACCACGGTTCCCATCTGTACAAGAACGCTGAAGGAAAATGCTGCATCTGTTGCAGGCATTTTGAGCAGGTTTTGGGCAACCAGCAGGTGGGCTGTTGAGGAGACTGGGATGAATTCGGTTAATCCCTGGACGATTCCAAGGATGAACACGTCGAAGAGAGACATTGGTTTTCCTTAATTGTTTGATATTTGGGCTAAGTGGTTAGCTCAAATGAATTTACGGTCTATTCTGGCGGGTAAAGATTTGTGTATTTATGCCTCCCCCACACTGTGTTTGTGCAATGTGGACGAGGCATAAATATTGCAGATTCAAAGTTGGGCCTGGACTTTACCCATAAAATGTCAAAATTTCAGACTTGCATGTGTTTACATTTACGAGTGACTGAGCTTTGTTCTGGCTGGAGTTTACTCTCTTATTTCGATGTGCCTGACTTGCCAATTAATTGGCGAAGATCCCATAATACAGCGATGGAGAGGAAGATGAAAAGAAATTCGTAATTGCTTTCTTTTACTTCCTGCACAGCCTGAACAAAGGAAATGGTTTGATACGAATAGAAAGAGCGGAAGATGGGTTTTGCAACCTGAGCGGCCAGGTAATTAAAAATGAACAGCAAGCCAATGTCCCAATGGACGATCGGGGTGAATTTTTCGGCGAAAGCTTTGAATGGTTTGGAGGCCAGGCTCAGAGCAGGGAGCATCGCCGCGAAGCCGACCCAGAAAACGGTGAAGATGTTATCGGCTTTCAGAATGTCGCTGTTTTCGAAGACCGCAAGGTTGTGGACGTTTAATTCCTCCTGGACATTTTCGATGGGCAGGTTTTCTGGTTCAGGGATGTTGAATATCCTTTGTCCCCAGCTGATCTCTTCGCCTGCGCCAAAGAAGTAAAGCATGGCCAGACCGAGATAGACCAGTAACTTAAACCAGTGAATATTGGCGGTGGTGCGGGCCTTCAATGCCTGTTGGAAAATATAGAATGATATGACCGAGGCGATGCCCAACGATAGTGCCCCGACATTTTCAAAGTAAGTGTCTTCGAGAAAGAGCTTGTCACCCCATTTCTCTCCGAGGGCCAGAGTGCAAAAGCCCAAAATGAAATAGATAACGACCACAACATAAAAGATGGGACGGAAGAACGATTTTTCTTTGCTCATTTTCTGATTCCTTTTTTCTGGAATTTGTTTCTTTGTTTGGAGGGTTGGATGTCTTATTCTGGGATCGACATCTTGGCACCCGTTAATTATACAAATGTCATGATACCTTGAGTTGACCCAAATAGGATTGCCTTTGCATTTCAAGGCCTTGTGTTTTTACGCGCCGCTCCCTGCCCGTTTGGCATTATTCGACCATTGATCGAGCAATTCAGGCGCACGTGATTCGAACGTGCCTTCGGCAATGTAAAGCCTGATCTTTTCCATCAAGCGGATCAGGGCGCGCAGGTTATGGATGGAGATCAACGTGCCAGCAAGCAGTTCCTTTGCCACAATGAGGTGACGGATATAGGCGCGAGTGAAGGTCTTGCAGGCATAGCAATCGCAGGTTTCATCAATGGGGCGTTCATCTCTTGCAAAGGTTGCGTTCATCAGGTTGAGCCGCCCTTCGGGCGCAAAGGCCGAATGATGACGCGCCAGGCGGGTGGGTAACACACAGTCGAAAACATCCACGCCGCGTAAAACGCCATTGATAAGGTCTTCGGGAGTGCCAACGCCCATCAGGTAGCGCGGTTTGTTTTCAGGCAGCAATGGCATCACTACGTCAAGCGTGTCGTGCATTTCCTGTTTGGTCTCGCCCACCGAAAGTCCGCCAATGGCGATACCGGGTGTTCCAAGAGAAGCGATAAATTGCGCTGACTCAGCCCGCAAGTCTGCATTGACGCCGCCTTGCACGATACCGAACAAAGCCTGATCGGGGCGGGTCTTTGCCTTGAGGGAACGTTCTGCCCAGCGATGGGTGCGGTCCATGGCGATCTTGCTGTAGGCAAGGTCATTGGGGTCGGAGCATTCATCGAAGGCCATGATGATATCTGCGCCGAGGTTTTCCTGAATGGCGATCGATTTTTCGGGTGTAAAGCGATGTGTGGAACCATCAATATGACTCTTGAAGGTTACACCGTCATCGTCTATTTTGCGGGTGTTCGAGAGTGAGAAAACCTGAAAGCCGCCCGAGTCGGTGAGCATGGGGTTGGGCCATTGCATAAATTTATGCAGTCCGCCCATATCGCGCACAAGTTCGTCGCCGGGGCGTAGATACAAATGATAAGTATTGCTCAAAACCAGCGAGGCTTGAATGTCCTTGAGGTGTTCGGGGGTGAGCGTCTTGACCGTAGCCTGCGTGCCAACAGGGGCAAAAACGGGTGTAACAAGGTCTCCGTGTGGGGTGGAGAAAATGCCGGTGCGGGCGCGGTTGTTTTTTGATGTGATTTGAAAAGAGAACATGCAGCGATTATAAGCGATGAAAATGACAGCTATGCCGTGGCGAACAGGCACTTGAGGTATGCGCCTTCTATAAAGCGGATCGGGTGGTCGAGGGCGTGCCCCGTGCGCTCGATTTCGATTAAGCTGCGCCCCGCTTCCTGTGCGGACCTGTGAATGGATTCGAAAAACGAATCAGAATCTACGCGGCTGGAGCAGGAAGCCTGCACCAACATGCCGCCCCGCCGCAAAACGCCCAGCCCAAGCTGGGTCAGTTTGCGATAGGCTGATAATGCTCCAGCGGTTTGTTTTTCACTTTGGGCAAACATGGGCGGGTCAATAATGACCACATCGAAAAGGCGTTTTTGCGATTGCATCCGTGCAAGGACTTCAAAGGCATCTTCGGCGAAGGTTTCGTGTCGGGCAGAGGCTACAGTGGGGAAGTGCTGATTGTGTTTCATGTTGCGGATGGCCGCTTCAATGGCGGGCGGGCTGATATCCACACTGGTCACTTCTTTGGCACCGCCCCGCGCAGCATAGACGGAAAACCCGCCTGTGTAGGCGAATACATTTAACACAGTTTTATTTTTGGAAAATTTCTCCACCCGTGTACGGTTTTCGCGCTGATCGAGGAAGAAACCTGTCTTCTGCCCATGAATGGGGTCAGATTCAAACGTGAGGCCATTCTCTTGAAACAGGATCAGGCTTGGGGAAGTCTGATCCGTGATCGTCATCCCATCGTTGAGGTGGTGTAGAAATTCCGTCTGCTTTTGAAGAGAACGGTTGAGGCGCAGAATCAAATGACTGGCCGTGTTGACTTGTGCCAATGCGTCGCAAAAACTTTTGAGGTGCGGGATCCATGCGGGGGTGTAAAGTTTTAGGACGAGCGTATCGGCGTAACGATCGATCACCAGCCCGGGCAGGCCGTCGTTTTCACCGTGGACGAGTCGATAGCCTGTTGTTTTTTCTTTTTCCAAGTGGGTACGGGTTTGGGCGGCGATTTTGAGTTTGTTTTGAAACCACTCTGTGTTGATGGTTGCAGGATCGCGCGATTGCAAAATGCGCACGCGGATCGGCGAGGTGGGGTCGTATAACCCGATGGCAAGAAAGCGGCGTTTGTCGTCGAAGATCACAGCGAGGTCGCCAGGTGCGCCCTGGTGACTTTGCTCGGTGATCGATTGATCGAATATCCACGGATGCCCCTGCCGCAACGCGCGTTCTGCGGGCGGGCTGATGCGCAGCGCGATCCGCTTTGCAGACGGGTTGGGGAGTTGCGAGAGGGAATTGTTGAATTCCATGATGCTGGCATTATACAGTTCAATCCCCTCTGCTGTATGGAATGTGCTATCCAAATTTTTCGTGCTCTTCCATATCCATTAATAACAGATCCAGCGCGCCGACAGAAACCTGCAGTTCACGCAGCGAGATCAACATGGAGATGATCATCAAAATTAGAGCGATGCCGAAACTCCAATTGCCGCCTAGGGTCCAGCCTGCAAACAGGGCGAACATGCTGACCACGCAGAACAGCAGGCTGAGCACGCCGACGATCTGCATATTGCGGATGAGGTAAACGCGATATCGCAGGTTCGCGATCTGACCGAGCAGGTTTTCATTGTGGTCTGTTTTATATTTTTCGTGCAGGTTGCGGATGATGCTTGCGAGGGTTAAAAATCGGTTGGTGTAGGCCAGCATCAACAAGGATACGGTTGGGAAAAGCAGGGCAGGGGTGGTAAGGGTAACGTCCATGCTGGGAATTATATCTCTATAGAATTTCGTGGGAGTGGCTAAGTCTTTGGGGTAAACACAAAGACGCCAAGCCACAAAACCACCAAGAATCCTTTGTGCCTTTGAGTCTTTGTGACTTCGTGGCAACCAAAACCCATTCTTTTAGACACTCCCTGTTTTCAAAAAACGCGCTTTTGCAGGCTGCGCCTATGGGCGATCTCTTCCATCACCTTTGCGCGGATATGCATCCACTCGTGTTCGGGAATGGCGAGGAAGGCCTCCACGGCGCGTGGATCGAACTGCCTGCCTGATTCTTCGATGATGATCCCTCGCGCAGTTTCGTAGGAACATCCCAGTCGGTAGGGACGATCGGAGGTGAGTGCGTCGAAGGTATCTGCAATGGCAAATAACCGCGCACCGATGGGAATCTCCTCTCCGCGCAGGCCGTGTGGATATCCCGTGCCGTCCCATTTTTCCTGATGGCAGATCACGATCTGAATTTCCTCGCGCAGGTAGGGAATCCCTGCCAGCATGTTGTAGCCTGCCAACGGATGAAGGTTGATGATGTTGCGCTCCGTTTCATCGAGGGAGCCTGGTTTGTGCAACACCGCATCGGGGACGCCGATCTTGCCGATATCATGGATGAGTGCCCCGCGACGGATGTTCTTGATACTCTCCTTATCCAGACCGATTTGTTGTGCAAGGCAGGTGGTGTATTCAACCACGCGGCGTGAATGTCCCTCGGTTTCGCGGTCGCGCAGATCCAACGCGGCAGAAAGCGCATCCAGCGTGAGGTCGTAACTGGTTTGCAGGTCTGCGACGAGTTGGGCGTTGTTGACTGCCAATGCCGCACTATCGGCAATGGAGCGGAACAGGTCAAGGTCGTCTCTTGTGAAAAGCTGACCATCTCTTTTGTTCACGGCTTGAATCGCGCCAATGGATTTATCTTCCAGAACCAGCGGCACGGTCATCAACGAGCGGGTGACAAAGCCCGTTCGTTCGTCCACAGAACGGGCATGGCGCGGGTCATTCTGCGCATCTTTGATGATGATGGATTCCTGTTTGGAGACGCTGGTGCCGACAATGCTGGGGGCATTCAGCGGCACAGACAATCCTTTGAGCGTTTCGGCGCTGGCGCCCCTGGCAAAGCGGCATCGAATGACGCCCGCTTCCTCATCCACCAGCCAGATGGATTGGGCTTCAGCGTTGATGGCTTTATTTACTTCGATAAAAATGCGGGGGATGAGTTCGTCAATATCCAGGGTCTGGTGCAGGTGGCGGCTGATCTGGTTGAGCAATTTCTGCCGCCCAGTGGTGCGGTTGTTTCGTTCATAAAGTTGTGTGTTTTGAATGGCGAGCGCAATGTGTTGAGTGACCTCATGTATGAAGTCGTAGTCGTTGTGGGTGAAGGCGGTCTCGCCAGCCTTGTTGATGATATTGATCTCGCCAAGCAGTTTTCCGCGGGAGACGAGCGGAATCCCGATCATATTGCGGACGGACATGTTGAAGTAGGTGCGATAGGCTCTTGAATCCATCCACTTGGATTGGAGCGGGTCCTCTGTTTGTGTCAGCCTGCCCGTGGAGGTGCGATACGCTGCAACGAATTTTCGGGCACGCATCACACTGCCCATGATCTTGGAGGCATCCGCCCCGGTGGCATGGGTGCAGATGATATCCACTTCGGCCTCGTTGAGCAGCCAGAGGGCTGCCCCCTCACTGGCGACAATATTCTGAATTTGTGAAAGACTGGAGAGTAATACGGGGTCAAGCTCAGGCATGGATGAGAACGCCTGGCCTAGTTCAAGGAGCATCGAGGATGGGATGTGCGCGGCCATAAAAAATTCTCCAAACCAGTAAATAGGACGACATCGGTGCTTTTTCAGTATACTGCGATTTAAATCAAAAAAATAGCGGG
>DAOQID010000021.1:0-9628 GCA_035339375.1 Anaerolineales bacterium
CGAATCCCTTTACCAGAAACTGCTGGAAAATTTCAAGAACTGATCTTCAAGCCAGCGGAGTGGCATCCTGCCTTGAACGTTCCGCGCCGATTATCTCTGTCAGCTTCCCCTGTTTTACAAATTTCGTATCGAAGGCAAATTCCCAAATTTCCGCCAACACCACACGGATGCCCGCCAGGATCGAAGTCCGCATGATCTGGCGATAGCGTCCATCTCGGTGTGCAACCAACCGCCACAACGCCTTCGGGCGGAGATGGAACAAAGCCTCGGTCAGTTTCACCCCAAGAAACAATTCAAATGGATTCAAGTACGAAGTGGCAATGACCTGATTTCGATACGACCATTTTGCAAGGTCGGCTTGAATGATCTTCGCTGGATCCGTGGCTTTCCCATCCGATGTCCAAAAGTGCGGGGTCAGGTACATGGCGTTCAAAATATCGGAATCCAACTCAAGCATGCCCCTGAATTTCTCAAAGAGGGTCTGCCACGATTCATCTTCAAGGCCATAGATGATGTTTGTCAGGCTGATGATATCGTGCTGGCGTAATAACCGCACCGCTTCTTTTGAAGTCGCGAAGGGATTGTTCTTGCGGATGCCAGCCACAACACTATCCTTGAGCGACTCCACGCCCATCACAATGTAGTCCACACCTGCCTTTTTATAAAGCGGAAGCAGGTCCACATCGCGGACAACGTCAGCGGCGGTCATGTTCAAGTTGAGCGAGAGGCCAAGGTCAGCGGCGATGATGCGTTCAAGCAGATCCTTTGCTAGGTCACGGTCGGCTGCAAAATTCTCATCGGCAAACCAGATCAGCCTCACACCGAATTTTTCCTTGAGCAGTTTCATGTTCTCCACAATATTCTGAGGACTGCGATGCCGCCACTTCTTCCAAAACATCCACTGACCGCAATAACTGCAGGTGAGTGTACAACCGCGGCTAAATTGCAGGCCCGCGGCATGGTCAAAGCCGAACATTTGATAGTATTTCCAATCCAGCAGTTCCCAGCCAGGGCGGTAATCGTCCAGGTTTTGAATCGCAGGCTGCGGACGATTGACCACGATCTCACCATTTCTGCGCCAGGCAATTCCCGCAACCTGTTCCAGGTTTACGCCTTTTTCCCAAGCTGAAATAAGCTCAACGATTGTTTTCTCCCCTTCACCGCGGACAATGACATCGATCTCTGGAACCTGCCGAAGAATGCTCTCAAAGGCATAGGATGGATAAACACCCCCATAAATGATTCGAATCTCTGGGAAGGCCTTGCGAAACTCCCTCACGGTCTGCACAACCATGTTGTGCGAAGCTGTGGAACCTGAATGTCCAAGCAAAATATAGTTTGGCTGGTATGCGGCCACCTCCTTCAACAACCGCTCCATGGGCCAGCCGTTCATGTCGTGGTCGATCAGTTTTACTTCAAAACCAGCATCCATCAATGGCCCGCCGATCAATACCAACCCCAATGGCGTCAGGTACCCAACCCCAGCCTCATTTGCAATGAAATGACGTGCAGGATTTAACAAGAGAATTCGTGATGACATATTGCCTCCATAAATCAGATAAAAAAGACCATAAACATCTTTCTTTTTGTGAATTTTATCACCAGCAAAACTCGTGTCAAGAGATTTATAATCAGCCAAATTTCCTAGAGGAACCCTCATGCAAAAAACAAAACTTATCCCCTATCTTGAAGCCCTGTTCGCTGTTGTTGTTTGGGGCGCGTCTTTCATTGCCACAAAAATCGCCGTCGGGCAGATGTCTCCCATTGCTGTAGTGTGGCTGCGATTTGCGATGGGCATCCCGATCCTGTTTGCCGCAGTGGTTATGCGCAAACAATTCGCCTTTCCCAAAGGAATGGAATGGCTCTATTTTGCCCTGCTCGGCTTTTTGGGAATCTCATTTCATCAATGGCTGCAATCAAACGGACTGCAAACAGCCCAAGCCACCACCACCGCATGGATCGTTTCCACATCGCCGGCATTCATCGCCATTCTCGGCTGGCTGATCTTGAAGGAAAAACTCAACTTGACACAATCACTGGGCATTGTGCTGGCCATGGTTGGTGTGCTGGCAGTGGTAAGCAAAGGAGACCTTGCCACCATTGCCATCGGCAAATTCGGCACCTATGGTGATTTTCTCATCCTCATCAGCTCAGTCAATTGGGCAGTGTTCTCCATTTTGTCACGCCGCGGTCTGAAAGACCACCCCTCCACACGGATGACATTTTGGGTAATGACCATCGGCTGGCTGATCACCACTACGGCATTTTTAGCGGGCCAAAACTACACCGAAATTTCCCGCCTCGATTCGCGCGGCTGGATGGCAATGATCTTTCTCGGCATCTTCACCACAGGGCTGGCCTACATTGCCTGGTTCGATGCGCTCAGCCACCTGCCCGCTGCACAAACAGGCGCGTTCCTTTTTGTTGAGCCGCTCACCAGCATGGTGGTGGCTGCACTCATTTTGAGCGAAGAGATCACGCTCGTATCCATTTTAGGCGGCGCGGTGATTCTGGTGGGCATTTGGCTGGTGAATAGAAAAGGATGAAAAGATAAGGATGAATTATGAAGGATGAAGGATGAATGCAAGGGCAACTCAGAATGCAAACGTAATCTCAACTGAAAAGGGGTGGCGGCTGGGAATACAGAAAGGGGATTCTCTTAGCTATCGAGACGCCCAACTCGATGACTATTCCCTGCTGCCGAGAAGGAAGTTTCCGCATCGCGCTCTAACTTTGAGTTTGCGTGCAAAAACTACAGGCAGTTCCCTCCCCGGAACATGGGGCTTTGGGCTGTGGAACGACCCGTTTGGGTTGTCACTGGGGTTTGGGGGAAGTCCGTTCCGATTGCCCGCATTGCCGAATGCGGTTTGGTTCTTTTATGGGTCGCAGGAAAATTATTTATCGTTTAGCCCTGATACCCGAAAAACAGCGGCAAACGGATTCATGGCGCAGACCTTTCGCTCGCCGAAATTTCATCCGCGGTTGATCCCTGCGGGGATGGCGCTGCCGTTCTCGCGCAAGGCGACTCGTAATTTATTAGGAAAAGTGATTGATGAGGATTCGGTCGCTCTCAGCGTGGATGTCACTCAATGGCATGGATACAGGCTCGAGTGGAGCGCGAAGCGGTCTGCTTTTTGGGTGGATGATGTTCTCGTGTTTGAGTCGCCCGTGAGTCCGAATCCGCGGCTGGGAGTCATCCTCTGGATCGACAATCAATTTGCGGCATTCACCCCTGAAGGAAAAATCGGGTTCGGAGTTTTGGAAAACCCCGAACCCGCATGGTTGGAAATTGAAGATATAAAGATCGTTTCGTGAATATTTCTGTTTAGAACAGCCCGGGCCAGAAGGTGGGCAGGAAGGCGCGCAACAGCGCGTCAATGATGAGGCCCATGATGAGCAGGCCGCCGAATTTGCGGTTGTGCTGGAATGCAAAACCAGAGAACCACACCGGCCAGGCAGGCCAGCCTTCAGGAGCCTGGGCGGGCTTGGGCTTGTTCAGTACGCCGATGACCATGAGGGCTTCCTTGTATGCAAGGAGAACAATGAGCATGGCAGGGGTGAAATAGCGCGGAACAAACACAAGGTAGACGATAACAGCATAGATCAACACAATGGCAAGCTGATCCACACGGCGGGCGTTGGCCTCCCCCACACGGACGGGGAATGTGCCGACGCCTTTTTCCTTGTCGGGGTCATGCTTGTCAATGTGCTTGGCAACGTTGATGCTGGCAACGCTCAACCCGAACGGAATGCCCGCAAGGACGACGTTCCAACTCCAGATGCCTGAAAGCACAAAGTACACACCCGCGATCATGATCGGTCCCCAGATGAGGAAGATGGCGAATTCGCCGAGGCCCCAATATTTGAAGGGATACGTGTAGGCCAGCAGAACGACCGCGCCAAAGGCGAACAGTCCGATGGTGGTCATTGAGAATTTGGTATAGAACAGGGCGTAGACACCTGAAAGGGTGGCCAACACACCGCTGACGATAAACCAGCGGATGGAGGTGGAGTTATCCCAGAATTTTTGAACGAGGGGATGGACACCGTACTGGGTGCGGAAGTAGTTATCCCGATCAACGCCGCGATTGAAGTCAGTGTAATCGTTGAGGATGTTGTTGGTGCCGTGGGCAATGAACAGGCCAAGGGTGACGATGAGGAACGGAACCCATGAGAAGTGTCCATCGCGGGCGGCGAGGATACCTGCAATAACGCAGGAATAAACGGTGACAAGGGTCACAGCGGAACGGGTGGCGATCAACCATTTGGAAACGACATCAAGGGCATCCCACTCTTTCTTGTCGTCCATCTTGATGAGTTGCCACGAGGCTTTACGCCACATAGCGAAATTAATGTGCATAGTACTCTCTCCTTGAGTAATATTGGAGCCCGATGGAAGTGAGCACCACTTCATCAGGCTTATGAATGATTCAAAACAACCGTGCGAGATTATACAACCGTTTTGTGAAAATGATTACTATAAAATCCCCTGGTATTGTTCTGAATTCACGCCGCCGAGGACGGCGGCTGGAGCGGAAAAACTTGGAGTCAAAAAGTCCCCGAAAGATTTCTCTTTCAGGGACTTTGATCAGGTCAAGCTGTTAGCGCCAGAAGGCGGGGAGGAAGATTCTCAGAGCTACATCCACGAGCAGGCCGAGCATGAAGAGCGAGCCGAAGGAGCGGTTGTTGCGGAAGGCGATGGGTGCGAAGTAGAGCGGCCAACCTCCCTGCCCGTCGGGAAAACCCTCAGGACGGGTATCAGGCTTGGGCTTGGAAAGAGGCGGAAGGCTTTCGCGCAGAGACGGAATCGCCAGCAGGACGATCAACATCACAGGCGTGAAAAATTTGGTGGCGATCAAATATCCAGTGAAAATATATGGCAGCACCATCATCGCAATGACCGCATAGCGGGCGGCTTTTTCGCCGATGACCACAGGCAGTGTGTGGATGTTCTTGGCTTTATCCACGCTGATCTTGTCGATGTGCTTGCCGAAGATGACGGTGGTCACACCCAGCACGTAGGGCAGGCTGGCAATGGCAACCGACCAATTCCACTCATGTGCCAACACATAATACCCGCCGCCGATCATCAGCGGACCCCAAACCACGAGCACAGCCACTTCGCCAAGGCCGAGTCCCTTGAGCGGCCAGGTGTAAAACAACACGAAGAACGCGCCAGCCGCAAGGAGCATCCAAATAATGGGGTCATTGGCATTTGAGAAAATAAGATACAAGCCCGCCACCAACGCGAGGAATCCCGTCACAGCAAAGTAGGTCAGGTGCTGACGCTGGGTCATCAACCCCGAAGCGATGGGTTGGGCGCCATACATGGTGCGGTAATAGTTGTCCTTGTCCACGCCGCGCACGAAGTCGGTGTAATCGTTGAAGATGTTGTTACTGGCATGAGCCATGATGAGACCAAAGACAAGCGCGATCCACGGGATAAAGCTGAACGAGCCGTCGCGCCAGGCAAAAAGGCCCGCCAGGGCCGCCGAAATAAAGGTCATAATGAGAACGGCTGCGCGGGTTGAGATCAACCATCTCGAGATCACATCAAGCTGATCCCATTCTTCTTTAGACACCTCAGGAATCACATTGAGGGCCTTCTTCCACATTGCAAAGTTCATTTGATACTCCTTGAAAATTTTGACAATTATAACCAATTCGGTCTTGAATCCATCTTTGGAATTGGCGGTTTTGTTACCTTGGAAAGAGTCTAAGATCCTTTTTTCGCCACAAAGACACTCGGAAAGAAAAATCCCATCCACAGAACTTCACAGCAAAGGTTTCCCTTATTTGAAAATAAAACCGTCAGGTCCACGTGAACCTGACGGTACAAATCGTTTTCCAAAACCGTTATTCGCTCGTCATAATGAAAAGCGGCTTCATTTCAAAGTTTTCATAGATTGGACGATACCGATCGGTGTCATAGAAATGCTTCACTTCCACAACCTTCTTGCTCGCCGTCACCACATCCAACGGCATGTTGTCGTAACGTCCGTTTTTCAACACCACCAAACGGCCATGCACACCCTTCAACAACAGGTCAAGCGCCAGGTTGCCGAACGCCATCGGCACGATCGAATCAATGGCATCGGGGTCACCGCCGCGCACCATGTAACCCAGTTTCTGGTTCACCACGTCCACGGTCTTGCCTTTGTTAAATTTCGGCGAAATCTCCTTGATCTGCGAGGAAACCAAATCGCCGATACCACCCAACTTTGCATGGCCATATGCATCGGTGGTGCGGTCTTCAAAGACCATTTCGCCGCCTTCATACATTGCGCCTTCTGAAATCAACAACACCGAATAGCGGCTGGGGTTGGCATCACGGTCCTTGCTCATCAACTCGGTCAAATGCTCAATATTAAATTTATATTCAGGGATCACACAACGGTTCGCGGCCCCTGCCATCGTCGGCAGCATGGCGGTAAAACCTGCATACCGCCCAAACACCTCCAACACCAAAAACCGCTCATGCGACCCTGCAATGGTGCGCAGGCTGTTGGTCAACGAAATGGTACGGGTCACGCAGGTGCTAAAGCCGATGCAATAATCAGTGCCAGGCACATCGTTATCCATGGTCTTCGGAATGGCGATCACCTTCACACCCTCTTTGTACAGTCGCACGCCATAACTCAGGGTATCGTCACCGCCGATGGGAATCAAATAATCAACGCCCAAAAAAGCAAGGTTCTTCAACACCTCGGGCGTCAGGTCATTTTTTTCCTCGGCGTATTGTCCCTGCAAATGCTCGGGCACACTTGCCTTTTTTACAGAACTGGGCTTTGTGCGCGAAGTATGCAAAAAGGTTCCGCCTGTGCGGCCAGCACGATTCACGATCTCTTCAGATAAAAATTGGTAATTGTTGCTATTGTCTGCGTTCTTATCGCGGATGATATCCACCAGCCCGGCCCAGCCGCGGCGGATCCCCACCACTTGGTACCCCTCTCGCAGCGCGCGGATCGTCACAGCGCGAATGGCAGGGTTCAACCCTGGCACATCGCCGCCCCCAGTCAAGATTCCAATGACACCTTTTTTGTTTGCCATATTCACCTCTTTGACTGAAGTCATTATACATCTTCGACGTAAAAAACGCGCCTCTTTCTTAACCTGAATCCTGCCCCTGCTTCGATGATGAATCAGCACCGAAAGTGTGCCGCACCTTTACCCAAAGACAAGATGCGGCACACCAAGAACGGTCTTCCTATCCTACCCCTCCCCCAGTTCTGGGATGGGCTCCACAGGAGTACGGTTGGCAATGTAATTCTCCACCCAAAAAATGACGAGTGCCACCCAAACGATTCCAAACCCGATCAAATGTGACTGGTCAAACGGTTCATGATACAAAAACACCCCGATGAGAAATTGAAGGGTAGGCGCAATGTATTGAAGGATTCCCACCATTGAAAGCGGAATCTCCTTGGCGGCCGAGGCAAACATCAACAGCGGAATCGTGGTAACGATCCCTGCGCCCATCAAAAACAGGTCCACTTGCAGGCCGTCGTGCATAAATGCGCCGCTGCCTCCCGCCTGTGCAATGATCAAATAGACCAGAGCCGCAGGGAAAACAATGCCTGTTTCAAGGGTGAGGCCATACAAAGACCCAAGCGGCGCCAGCTTTTTCACCAACCCATAAAAGCCGAATGAAAACGCAAGCGAGAGCGCGATCCACGGCAGGCGGCCATATACAAAGGTGAGATAGAACACCCCAACCGCCGCAATGAAAACTGGAAGCCACTGCGCTGGTCGTAAGCGCTCACGCAGAAAAAGAACCCCCAGCAAAACACTGATGAGCGGATTGATAAAGTACCCCAGGCTGGTCTCAACAATATAGCCCGCATTCACACCCCAAACATAGATAAGCCAATTAATGGAGAGCAGGACGCCCGCAATCGCATATATGCCGATGGTTTTGGCATTGGAGGCCACTTTACGAAAATCGCGCCATTGACCCGTCAAAAGGATGTAAACACCCAGCACCAGGAACGACCATGCAATGCGATGCCCGATGACCTGCAAAGCAGGTACTACATGCAAAAATTTCCAATAGATGGGGAAGAACCCCCAAAGCAGATAAGCGCCGATACCATACAGTATTCCTTTTTTCATTTTTCTCCTTTGGCTTACAAATTAGCTTAAATCGGTGGCAAGCCTTGCAGGTCCTCTGCCAGTAGAGGATGCAGAATGCGGCTTCCTTCCAACAATGTCTACACAGATGGATGAGTTCAACAAAAAAATGACCTTGTTCTTCTGGCAACAAGGTCATTGATGGGGGCGGTATGTTGTCTCTTACAACTTTCTCAAAAACCACTTGCCTGAAACCACTTCGTTCACATCACGGGCGAAATCGCCCGCAGTGGCATAACGATCTGAAGGGTCTTTTGCCATGGCCTTGCTAATGACCTCCTGCCAGACCGCAGGAATATTCGCCTTAACCAGGCGAACGTCGGGGACGGGCATGTTGACATGCGCATTGATAAGACCCGTGGTGGAATTGCTGGAAAAAGGAAGCTGCCCCGTGAGTAAACGATACAAAACAACACCCATGGCATAAACATCAGAACGACCATCCAGGCGGCCGCCTTTTATTTGTTCGGGGCTCATATATGCAGGAGTGCCGACCATGTATTCTTCGCCATCTTCATCTGAAATCTTCTGCGATTTGGCTATGCCAAAGTCTGAAAGGAAGGCTTCGCCCGTGGAGTCAAAGAGAATATTGGAGGGTTTCACATCACGGTGGATGATGTTTCTGGCATGGGCCGCATCCAGCGCGTCTGATACCCGCTTGAGGATGTGTGCCATGTCTGTCAGCTTGACCTCGGCCTTTCTCAGGTGGTCGTCAAGGCTGCCTCCAGACATATGCCGCATCACGATATATGGTTGTTCCCCGTGCCAGCCAAAATCATAAATGGGAACAATGCAGGGATGCTCAAGGGCGGCGATCACCTCTGCCTCCTGCTGGAAGAACTCCCGATATACATCCTCCAGAGTACGGCTATACATCAATACTTTTACGACGACCTGGCGCTGAATATACGGGTCACGCGCCAAAAATATGACACCCATTCCGCCCTGTGCAATTTCACTCTCAACTTGGTAACGGCCAATTGTAGATACGGTCATCTTCCCTCGGGCTGTTTATAAGATAGATAGGGGCTAGTATAGGTCAATTTGAGCGAGTTGGCAACTTACTATTCCCAATCAATTCTTTGACGCCCAGCAAACCCCGCTTCGATCTCGTGCCAAAACTGAATCGCCCCCTCTCCATATTTCCAACACAGGTAGACCTCCCTGCCATTGTGCAGGGCGGTGAAATCGATCAGCCCAATGATAAGGTCCTTGACCACAACTCCCATATCCTGCAGCTGATGGAATAGGGCATCGAGGTGGTCAAATTCCACAAGCAGCCTGCTCAAGTGGGGATTTCCGCCATTGCCAGCAGATTTCCGCACCAGATCCCATAACTCAGGCTGATTTTCGCGGATCTTCATTGCGATCTCCATCATTTCCTTCAACATGGGTTCGATGATGGTCAAGGTTTGGTTCGCTTCATGGAGGGTATAGTATTTTGGCATGTGGGGAGTATAACGGAAACGGAGAAAAAGGATGAAGGATGAAGGATGAA
>DAOQID010000021.1:9728-39710 GCA_035339375.1 Anaerolineales bacterium
AAGGATGAAGGATGAAGGATGAAAAAAGAAAACAAGCTCACGTCGATTCTTACTTGTGCGCTTGTTTTCTTATCTCTTTTTTTCCTATTTTACAACTGCTGTATATCCCTTTTTCTTTACGGCTGCCACGATCTGTTCGTCGGTCAGTTTGGCTTCGTCATACTCGATGACCATTTCGAGTCTGTGATAACTGGCGTTGATCTCCTTCACCCCTTCGAGGGTATCTTCAAGCGCCTCCAGTTTCATGGCGCAATTGGCACAGGTCATATCTTCAACTTTGAAGGTTTTCTTGAGCATTGGAGGTCTCTTTCATTTTTATTCAAACACGATCTGCCCTGTATACATGCCCATGGAGCAGGTAAAGAAGAGGGTGCTGCCCTGCTCTTGCGCGGGAATGTTGACCTGGGTCGTGCCTGTTTCTGGGAGAAGTTGATAGTAATCCAGCGATGGGATGACAAAATCGCGGGCGCAGGAATAGGTTTGATCGGTGATGAGGTTGAGGGTAAGTTCCTTGCCTGCAGGGGCTTTCAGGGTGGTGGGGAAATATCCGCTGTTTTGTACTTCGAGGACGATCTCTCCTTCGGCGGCGGGTAGGGAAGATACAGCCTGGGTGGTGGAATTGTTCTCGGACGGAAGCAGGTTGCGGGTCAGGTTTTGAAACGAGAGGGGCGAGCCCATCAGGTTGAGTCCACCATCGAGGGTTACAAATCCCAAAATCAAAACCACCACGGCTACAAATCGCATGAAGAATTTTTCAAGCTTTGAGCCCAGTTCGGTTGTGAGGTAGGCCACGATGAAGAAAACAGGGCTGGTGCCAAGAGTGAATGCGAACATGAGCGCGGCGCCCATTCCTGCGCTGCCTGTGCCAAGGGCGGTTGCCATCATGGCTTGTGTAACCCCGCAGGGGATAAGCACTGTGAGTGCGCCCAGAAAAACGGGGGTGGCAGTATCGGTGCCTTTGGCGGTTTTGCGGATGTAGCGTTTGATGGATGACGGCGGCTCGATCGAAAAGTATCGAAAGATGGGATGGACGTTGAACATGCGCAGCGCGTTGCCGATCATAAAGATGCCAATCAAGATCATCAACATGGCGCGGGTGAGCGGGCTGAGGGTAAGGTAGGAACCCAATATGCCAAGAAGCGCACCGAGCAGGGTATAGGCTGCGATCTTTGAAATCAAAAACAATAGAATCGGCAGGGCGCTATTGGTGCGGGGCGAGGCGGCTTTTTTTGTAGCCTGCCCTGCAACGTAATCCTGTTCGATCTGGTGTGCAAGTGAACTCGCCAGCAGGCCGCCCTGTACTGCAAGGCAACTCAACCCGCCCGTAGTAAGCCCCGTAACGAAGGCCACCATCAACTGAGGCATGGCACTCGAGTCGCCTGCAAGTGATTGGGGTTTGACCAACAGCATGAAAGCGACGGCGAGAAAGGTAACTCCCACGGTAATGATAATGACGGGGTCAAAGGGTTTGTTCTTGTTTTTCTTCATTCGTCCTCAATAAAGGTAAAAGGCGGAAAGTGGAATTAGCGCTTGCCGCCATCCCAGACGACGAAAGGCATGTTAATGACAACGCCAGGCTGTTCAATGGTCAATTCGCCAGCAGCTTCAGCGGCCAGCACATCGGCAGCGGAAGTGAGTTCACGGGCCTTGGTTTCATCGGTCCATGTAATCAGATGCAAACTGCGCAGAGGGGTATATCCGTCAGTGCCTGGCGGGTTGTCGAATACATCAGCCTGAAAGCCGAAGGGGCCTGTGCCTGCCAACCCATTGGTGAAGACATACACATTGGCAAGCGATTCGGCGGGCACGTTTGCCAGAGAAGGCACAAGCACCACGGGGGATTTCATCATGTTGGTGAGTTTTTCAGCCACACCTGCATCGGAGGCTTCAGTATGGATGAAGTAAATTTCCTTGCCATCAGCCCAGGCCTTGCCAGCAGGTAATTCAGCTTTGGGCATTTCGGCAGCTTTGGGAGCACATGCAGTCAGAAAGAGAACTGCGAGAAGAAGGAGTGTAAGTTTTTTCATGTTAATGGTTTCCTGTAGAAAATAGAAAGCGGGAGAGTACTGCCCTACGGGCTATATCTTGACGCTTCGCAATCGCAAACTATTCGTCACAACAAAGACGCTGCTAAAAGCCATTGCGCCAGCGGCCAACATCGGGTTCAAATATCCAAGCGCGGCGGCAGGGATGAGGATAACGTTGTAAATGAACGCCCAAAACAAATTCTGCTTGATGGTGGAAAGGGTTTTGCGTGAGAGCAAAATGGCACGTGACACGCCGCGCAAATCGCCGCTCATCAAGGTCACAGGGGCGGCCGCCATAGCCACATCGGTGCCTGTGCCAATGGCAAGGCCCACATCTGCCTGCGCCAGCGCAGGAGCATCGTTCACCCCATCGCCCACCATGGCAACCACATGGGTGGTTGGAGATTGGTCACTTTGCAATTTCTTTACTTCAGCAGATTTACCTTCGGGCAACACTTCAGCCAGCACCATGTCAATGCCAACTTGTTTCGCAATGGCATCGGCGGTCTTTTGGTTGTCACCTGTGATCATTGCCACCTTCAAACCCATTTCGTGCAAATTGGTAATGGCGTCTTTCGAAGTGTCTTTTATGGTATCTGCAACGGCAATGATGCCGACGGCAAGGCCATCCACTGCAACCAACATTGCTGTCTTTGCTTCAGATTGCAGACGATTCACTTCGGATTCGAGATTCCCCAACTGGATTCCCCTCGCCTCGAACATTCGCCTGTTCCCAACCATTACGCTTCTTCCCTCAACCTCGGCCTGCACGCCATGCCCAGCTTCTGCTTTAAAACCAGCGGGTTCCACTAAAACCAATCCACGGGTGGTGGCTTCGGCCCAAATGGATTCGCCCAACGGGTGTTCAGAGCCCTTCTCTACGGAAGCAGCGAGGCGGAGAAGCTCATCACCAGTCATTGGTGATTCTTTATTGGTAACTATGTCTGTAACAGCGGGTTGACCTTTGGTGATCGTTCCCGTTTTGTCGAGCACCACCACCGAAACCCTGCCCGCCCGTTCAAGGGCTTCGCTGTTTCTAAACAGAATCCCTGCTTCGGCGCCTTTGCCTGTGCCCACCATAATGGCAGTTGGGGTGGCAAGCCCCATGGCACACGGGCAAGCAATGACCAACACAGCCACCATGTAAATGAGAGCGCGGGTGAAATTATCAATGTCTGAGTTGATCGGCAGGGCTGGCCCGAAAAAGTACCAGGCTAAAAACGTCAGGAAGGCAATGCCGATGACGATGGGAACAAATACGGCTGAAACCTGATCGGCCATTTTCTGAATGGGAGCCTTGCTGCCTTGGGCATCCTCCACCAGTTTGATGATCTGTGCAAGGGCGGTTTCCCTGCCCACCTTGGTGGCTTCAAATTTGAGCATGCCCAGTTTGTTGAGGGTGGCCCCGATGACCGCGTCACCTGGCTTTTTCTCCACTGGCAGCGATTCACCCGTCAACATGGATTCATCCACTGCACTGCGTCCTTCCACAACGGCGCCATCCACAGGAATTTTTTCGCCAGGCTTTACCAGAACCATGTCTCCGACACGCACATCGTCAATCGAGACCTCAGCCTCCACCCCGTCACGAATGACGCGGGCGGTCTTGGCGCGGAGTCCCATCAGTTTTTTGATCGCTTCAGAGGTGCGTCCCTTGGCACGGGCTTCTAGAAATTTGCCGAGCTTAATCAGGGTGATGATGACCGCGGCGGTCTCGTAATAAACGTGCCCCATCAGCCAGCCAAAGGTGATGGGCAGGGAGTAGAAAAATGCAGCGGAAGAGCCCATTACGATGAGCACATCCATATTGGCAGATCTGTTCCGCAGCGCTTTGAACGCCCCAACATAATACTGCCAGCCCACATAAAATTGAACAGGCAGTGCAAGCACAAGCATCAACCAACCGAACCAGGGTTGGGCATCGCGCATCCCATCCATGGTGGTGCCGGTGTAAAAGAAATCGGGCAGCAAGCCAAAATCCTTGCTCATGGAAAGCAGGAAAAGTGGAACGGTGAACACCAGACCAATGATAAGCAGGCGGCGCTGTTCGTTGATCTCATGTTCGCGAGCCAGTGCTTCCGCATCTTCCGCCTCACCCCCCAATTCCAGGGCCTCAAAACCTGCCGATGAAACCGCGCGGCGCAATTCGGCCTGCGTAATGATGGTGGGAATGTATTTCACACGGGCTTTTTCATTGGCAAAGGTCACCTGTGCTTCGAGCACCCCTTCAAGTTTGACGAGGGCTTTTTCCAACCGTGCGGCATCGTTGCCATCGGAAAGGCGCTTGATGATCAAATCCGCTTCGCCTGTGGCAACGCCATAACCTGCACGATTAACCCGCGCAATGACGTCGGTCAGCCCCAGTTTGGCGGCATCAAAATCCACAGTGGCACGCTCAGAGGAGAGATTAACCACCGCACTTTGTACACCATCCAGCTTTTTCAAATTACGTTCGACTGTTGCCACACAATTGGCGCAAGTCATGCCGGTGATGGGAAGGGTGAGTTGCTTGGTGTCGGTCATTGAAATTCCTTGAAAAAAAATGACCTGTCAGGCTTCAAAGCCCGGCAGGTCTGAGGTTTACAGTGTCAGCAGGCCTTCGGCAGGGTAGTTGATCTCTGCCAGCAAAGCTTTGATCTTTGTTTCATCTGCGGGGGCATCGAAAGTGATGGTCACTTTCTTGCTTTCGATCTCAGCCTTTACGGTTTGAACACCCTGCAAGTCAGCAACTTCGGTTTCGATGGTGCGGGTGCAATGTCCGCAGGAAATGGCGGGAACGGTATAGGTAACTGTGGTCATGAATATTTACTCCTTTTTATTTGTTTCGGATTTACGGGTTTCAAGTTTGCAGGGTTTGGGCAAAAAGCGGCTGCCAGCAACTTGTCAACTCTTAAACTTTGGTGGACATTTCGAACACTTCGGTGATCTCTTTCAACACACGCTCACGTTCCTTTTTGTCACTGCCCTGAATGGCGGTAATGACACATGAGTTAAGATGATCTTCCAATATCTTCGAGCTAACCTTGTTCAAAGCCGCTTCGATCGCCTGAATCTGGCGGATGACATCGATACAATAAGCATCTTCCTCCACCATGCGGATAACTCCGCGTAAATGGCCTTCAACGGTCTTTAATCTTCGTAGTGTGTTGTCGTTTTCCATCATCACCTCTGCTTTCCACCCCCCCCAGGGGGGTAGGGTGTTCAAATGATAAATTGCAGCAGAGGTTCTGTCAAGGAGAGGAATGTCACTTTTTATCCATGCAATCCAACACGGCAACCAATTTCCCCGTGTGTGGTCTAACAGAAAAAATTCCTATTATGGGAGTGCTGTATTGGTCGGCAAAGTGGATGGGGTTGCCTGCGGGGTTAGGGTCATAAAGCCGTGCTGGTAGTTCAGTTGATTAATGCTCCAATGGCTCTTGAGATAAGTGAGAATAAAACTGATCTCCCAATCTGCAAGCGTGGTTTTAAATGCTGGCATAAACAACGGCTTATCCAGATTACGCCCGTTTTTTATGATCTCGATCAACTCGGTTTCAGAATATTGCCAGGCCTTTCCATTGCCATCCAAAGGTGGAGGCAGGTGGGTGCCGTCTGCCAATTCCACCTGCCAGGAGGCATTGCCGCCCAAATCAGCGCCATGACATTGGGCACAGTGATGTTGATACAACCACTCCCCGCCTTGAATATGTGCAGGAGCAAGGGTAACGGCACACACTACCGGGGTGTATGTTGGTCCTGCCAAAATTTGCGCACTGACTGGCATATCATGCTCGATCAAGTATTGCAGGTCTTCGCTTACATCGCGGGGAGCGGTTCCATGAGGCCAACTCATGACAGCATAGCCATGCCTGTCGATCACGGTAACAAAACCCGAATGATCCACACTGTAATTCTCTTTTGACTCGGAATTATTGATCTTGTAATACACATCGAAGGCATCGGTCATCAGGTCAATTTCCTGACGAGTCCCTGTAGCGCCGACAAAGCCTGAATTGAACAACTGGACATATTTTCCGAGCCTTTCGGGGGTATCGCGGTCTGGGTCCACAGAGACAAAAATAACCTGCACCTGAGATGCATCTGCGGGAGCCAGATTCTCCAGTGCCAATTTCAAGTTTGCCAGCGTGGTGGGGCATACATCCGGGCAGGAAGTGTAACCAAAGTAAAGCAGGGTTATCTTTCCGCGGTAATCCGCCAAACGCACCGGGCCACTTGCCGAGCGTAAAACGATCTCAGCGGCAAGTTTGGGTTCCCGAAAAACCGACCCATGGAATTGATACAGTTCAACCTGCTGATATTTCCAAATGGCCAGTACAGCCATCATGAATACAACGCCTAAAACAACAAAGATTTTTTTCATAAGAAGTCCTTTTTCAACATCAATATACTCAAAAGGGCTTTTTTTCTCTTTGCGCTGCATCAAAGAGAATGGGGTGTAAAATGGAAATATGAATCTTTCGCCAAAAGACCTCAAACAGGTGATCGTTTTCCAGAATGCAACAGACGATGACCTGCGACTCATTTTGCAAAACAGCGTGGAACGTTCAATGGAAGAAAGTGGTTTCTTCTTTTTTCATGGCGACCCCGCTCATTATCTTTACATCCTTACCAGCGGACAGGTAAAGTTAATGCAAAATTCTGTGAACGGGCAGCAGGTCAATTTGCGAATCATTTATCCCTGGCAAATGTTTGGTGCGTTGGGAGCGGTCCGTGCGGAGGCCACCTACCCAGCGAGTGCGCAGGCACTGGAAAATAGCACGGCATTGGCCATCAAAAGTGAATTTCTGCATGAAATGATCCAAACACGTCCGCAGTTGTCTTTCGATCTGATGACCCTCATGACCACCTACATTCAGGAAATGCAGGCACGCTACCGCGAACTCGCCACGGAACGTGTTGAGCAGAGAGTGGCCAATGCGCTGGTCCGCCTGGCAGGGCAGGCAGGCATCAGGTCCGAAAAAGATGCGGCGATCGAATTATCCTTTTCCAGACAGGATGTGGCAGAGATGACTGGAACCACGCTGTACACCGTCAGCCGTCTGTTTAGTGACTGGGAACGGCAGGGCATCATCACCACTGGCCGTGAGCGAATCCGCATCATCAAACCGCACGATCTGGTGCGCATTGCAGACGGACTCGAAAAGTAGGAGGTAATTTTTTACTTACGCCAATTTGCGCCAGCGCAAAGACAGGTTTGGGGGAGTGCGATATTCTATCGTCACCATGAACGAAAGTTTTGAAATTTCTGAAGCCAGTGTTGAAGACATTTTGAGATCCATCCCCGGGGCTGCCAGGCTTTTTTTAAACTGGCGCACAGGTTGTGTGGGCTGTGGTTTTGCCCGTTTTTGTACCTGGAAAGATGTGGTCAAAACCTACCAGCTTGATGGTCAAAAAGCACTGGAAGAACTGAAACAAGCCAACGTTCAAAACCCTTAATAAGGAGTAAAAAATGAAAACATTTCTGAAGTTTCTTGCTGCAGCCATTTTTCTTGGTATTTTGGTCTCTGCCTGTACAGGGACAAGTTTTCAACCTGTGGATAAGGAATACGTGCTGACCACCGACCTGCGCGAAGGCAGGCTGGTCTTTCTTGGCGTCAGCGATGAGATCAACGGACTTGAAAACCCAACCCTGAGCGCCCGTCCCGGCAGCACCATCACCGTCACATTGATCAATGGCGGCGAAGGTCAGCACAACCTCACCTTCCCCGAAGTGCAGGCCAGCACCGCTGTCCTCACAGAAAAAGGTGAAGAAGCCTCCGTGACATTCACCGTGCCAAACACCCACGGAGAAATGGAATATTATGACGATGTAGCCAACCACGCTGAATTGGGAATGCGCGGCAAGTTGATGGTGAGTGAAACCGATCAACCCATGCCCGTGGCAGCCGAACAAAGCAACGGTGACCCACAAGTATTGGCTGCCTTCCAAAAAGGCGCCTGCGGAAGCTGCCATGCCATTGATGGAATCCCCAACGCGGTCGGCGTGATCGCACCAAATCTTTCCGATATCAACACCGCCGCTGAAGAACATTTGAAAAGCGATGCCTACACCGGCACAGCCACCACCACTGAAGAATACATCCGCGAATCCATTGCAGACCCGAATCTCTTTGTGGCCCCCACCTGCCCCACTGGCGCTTGCGCGCCCAATGTCATGCCTGCCACTTTGAAAGACGCTCTCACCGAAGAAGAAATCAATTCCATTGTTAATTATCTGAGCGGATTACCAGAGGGCGCGTACAGCACTTCAACCGAAGCAGCAGCGGCTCCACAAGCCCCAACCACTGGTGTAGATGTTGTCCGTGACCCAACTGATTTGCCCGCCCCACTCGCAGTCCGTGAACCTCAGACCGTCCGTGTTGATCTTGAAACCATCGAAGTCGAAGGCCAGCTGGCTGATGGAACCACCTTCACCTACTGGACCTTCAACGGTGCAGTGCCCGGGCCTTTCATCCGCGTGCGGGTTGGAGATACCATCGAAGTCCACTTGAAGAACAGCGGCTCAAGCACCATGAATCACTCCGTTGATTTCCATGCTGTCACAGGTCCTGGCGGCGGTGCTGCCGTAACCCAAACCGAACCCGGCAAAGAAACCACTTTCACTGCCAAAGCCATCAACCCGGGTTTGTATGTTTATCACTGCGCCACACCGATGGTGGCCAATCACATTGCCAACGGCATGTATGGTCTCATCCTTGTTGAACCCGAAGAAGGCCTTCCCCCTGTTGACCGCGAGTTCTACGTCATGCAGGGAGATATCTACACCACCGGAGCCTACGGCGACCACGGAATGCAAACCACCGATGTCACCAAGTTGTTGAACGAAGACCCCGAATACGTCGTCTTCAACGGCGCGGTCGGCGCACTCACCGACCAAAAACCGCTCAAAGCCAACGTTGGTGAAACCATCCGCATCTTCTTCGGTGTCGGCGGCCCCAACCTCACCTCCTCCTTCCATGTCATCGGCGAAATCTTCGACCGTGTCTTCGATCAAGCCTCCATCACCTCTGCTCCGCTCACCGACGTACAAACCACCCTTGTCCCGCCCGGTGGAGCAACCATGGTCGAATTCAAACTTGAAGTCCCGGGTCGCTTCATTCTCGTAGACCATGCCCTCTCAAGATTGCAGCGCGGCCTCGCCGGATTCCTCATCGTCGAAGGCGATCCCAATCCCGAAATCTTTGATGGCACACCCGCCCCCGGCAGCGGACACTAAAAACACCCAGCCCCGTTCAGAAATGGACGGGGCTGTTTTTCAAATGCGGCGGTTATAATTTTGGGATGAAAAAAACAGCGCTTCTTTTCCCAAACCTCTGCCTGATCCTGCTTCTAATGGCAGCCTGCTCCCCGAAAACGACTCTCCCCACCCTCGACCCTAACATCCAAATTCAACAGGCTGTGGCCGAAACTCTCGCCGCAATCCCAACCGCCACTCCCTACACCCCACCGACCCCGTTCCCCTCGGCCACACCCATTTCGCTCGCAGGTGTGTTTTGCGAATATCAATTCTGCATTGGGCATCCCAACAACATGGCATTTTATGACCACATGGCCGCACTCAATCAACTCACCCCCAGCGCCTACAATAACGGATTCCTCGCCGCCTATCAGATCCCGACCATGGTCATTAACTTTATCTGGCTGCAGGCCCCCGGCACATCTGATCCACAATTCCTGCTCGAAACCCTGCTCGATGACCAGGCCGATACCAAAAACGGAACCTTTGATGTGAAACTGATCCGCGGCATGAACGTGATGTATGTCCCCATCACCACCACCATCAGCGAAGTGCCCTTCGGTGCCATCGCCGCCTGGACCTGTGGCGACCGTGTCTTCGCATGGAAGGTATATACCCCGCAAGCCGAAACCGCTGGTCCGCTATTCGAAGAAGCACTGGCAAGATTCACCTGCAACTAAAGCCGATCACCTGGGAAACAAACTTAATGCCCCCAAGCGAAACTGATTTCACCATCCGCCACATAAACCCCGCAGACCTGCAAGTCTTTCGTGAATTGCGCCTTGAGGCCCTGAAGAATCACCCCTCCGCATTTGGCTCAGATTATGAAGAAACCCTGCTCCAACCGCAAAGCTACTGGGAAAAGCGCCTGACATTTCAAGCAGATGAACAAGCCTTGTTTTTTTCGGAACATCACGGACAGCCGATCGGCATGGCTGGGATCGTTCGCAACAACTCAAAAAAGAATCACCATAGTGCAACGATCATCAGTGTCTACGTAAAACCTGAATGGCGCGGCAGGCGAATTGCCGAAATGCTCATTCATGCCTGCCTTGGTTGGGCAGCCGAACATGATGTAGTCATTGTCAAACTGGCAGTCGTTACAGACAACCTCTCTGCCATACACACCTACGAGCGCTGTGGATTCAAAATCTACGGCACTGAACCCAAGGCGCTTCGCATCAATGGTATTTATTACAATGAACATCTAATGGCGGTTGAAATTCCCCATCCCTCAAAATGATACAGCCTCAACAGGAGATCACCAAAAAATTCACGTTGTAGATCGTTGCCGGACCATGCACCGAAAGGAATTGTCTCGTCCTGTTATCCACATAGGCGGCTGTCATATCGGTTGGCACAGTGATCGTGGCTGAGTTGATCGGGTCGATCATCTGCCAGGCTGCAAAAGCGCCCGCCTGCTGCCACATGGCAGCATCCCCGCCGAATAATTCTGCCGCCATCCCCGATGTCGGCGGACAGGATGCCTGTCCCGGTCCGCGGCCGACATCCACAGATGTTTTTGGCAGGTCGATGATGGCAGGCTTGGCTTCATCAGGAACAAGATCCAGCAACAGGTCCACGGCTGAAGGACCGCTTTGGGTGGGCACAGGGGTCGCATCTCCCATCAACACGGCGAGATTCCCGCTCCCATACAGCCATCCACCAGCAAGAGAGAAGATCAACAAAAGCGCGACACCGGCCAGTATCCAGAATTTCTGGTTCATCTTTCGAGTGTCTTCTTCTGCCAGTCGCTTTAATTTTTCAAGAATGGCATCCGCCTGCGTCTGGGGTACGCCAGACTGCATTAACGTCAGTTGGATCATACGCGGCTTGTTACCCAATTTATACATGCCAACCGCCCGCTTCCAGATTTCTGCATCTGAGAGGGGCTGCTTTGGCAGTTGAGGTTCATCCGCTTCCTTCACAACGGGTTGAGGTTTGCGCAAAATCGCGGGTAAATCTGCCGCCGCCACCCAACGTCCACGAAGCATGGCATCGGCGTATTCGAATTGATCGGGAATGTACTTCAAACGGATATGGCGCCCCCCATTTTCCACTTCAAACGAAACCTGACAATGAGCGCAAGACAGATAATCCGGGTAATCCGGCAAGTGTGTGATCTTTAAATTCGTAGCCCCGCATGCAGGACAATGCCCGCTTTTTGCCCAAACATCGGGCAGATCCCATTTGGGTTTTTGAGGTATGGAAGGTGTTCCCAGCTGAGATTCCATAATAGAGATTTTATACCGCTTGCCTGCCGTGAATCCTTACAAATCATCTACAGGCAAGCGGTTAATTCGGGCTTATACAGTCTGATAAGGAAACTATATTCCCACACGTTTGGCTTCGTTCCAAAGGATGTCCATCTCTTCCAACGTCATGTCGGAAAGATTTCTACCCTGCTGTTTTGCGCCTTGTTCAACATATGCAAAGCGCTTCTTAAATTTCTGGTTGGTTCCGCGCAGAGCGGATTCAGCATCCACTTTGCGCCAGCGGGCAAGATTCACAAGGACAAAGAATAGGTCGCCAAGTTCGGCTGTCACTTCATCGAGGTTCTGCGCTTTTTTGATCTCTTCGATCTCTTCGCGGATCTTATCCAACACCCCTTCGATCTCGGGCCAGTCAAAACCAACACGAGCGGCGCGGTCTTGATATTCCTGTGCCTGGGTCAAGGCGGGCAATGCCGCAGAGACACCATCCAACAGACCCTTTTTCTTGCCGCCATCCTCCCCTTTTTCTTTGCGTTCCTGCTCCTTCAATTTTTCCCAGTTCTGCAAAACACCATCCACGCCATCGAGTTTGACATCTCCAAACACATGCGGATGACGTCGTACGATCTTGTCATAAATCCCTTTAATCACCCCATTCATGGTAAATTCGCCAGCCTCATTTGCGATCTGTGAATTTAGCACAATCTGCAGAAGCAGGTCGCCAAATTCCTCACGCATCTCGTCGGAATTGTTCTCGTCCATGGCAGACAGGGTTTCGTAGGCTTCTTCCAACAGATGTTTTCGGAGTGTTTGGTGGGTTTGCTCCTTATCCCATGGACAGCCATCCGGCGCACGCAGATGCGCCACGATCTCAGCAAAAGATTCGAACGACGTACCTGCCGCCAATGAAGGAAGATACAGGCAGGTTTGCTCGGAAAATTCACCAGTCCCAAGCTCACTCAGGCTATGCTCTCTGGCCACTCCGGCTTCAACGACAAAGACCTCATGTTCCTGGGGATAAACGGTCCGTAACACGGTGCGGACCTGTAAGGCAAGTTCACGGGAGGCGATCCCCGTCAGTAAAGCTGGAATATCAGGTGGAAAGGGTGGCACATGTGCAAACTCCGGGGCTAACGTATGCGCCTCGAGCAGAGTCAGTTTCGAGGGTGGTGCGATGCGGAGAGTCTCAAATGTTTGAGAAATAAGGGAAAAGTCCATTTTAAGTTCCTTGGTTAACAAAGAAAACGTAATGCGAAACAGGCGTTAGCCGTCACGCATTACGTTTTAATTGATCGAATAAGCCACGTAATTCTTGATACGTGACACACCACAGCACAGGTTTAGCGCTTGGTGTAGGTCGGTGCCTTGCGGGCTTTCTTGAGACCTGGTTTCTTGCGTTCCTTCACGCGGGCGTCTCGGGTCAACAGGCCCTTCTTGCGCAGGGCGGCTGTCCATTCGGCGTTGATGAGCTGAAGGGCGCGGGCAATGCCAAGGCGAACAGATTCGGTCTGTCCGGAGGTGCCGCCACCGTTTACCACGGCGCTCACATCATACTTGACAGCTTCCTGCCCCACCGCACTGAACGGGCGCATGATGTCTTCGACATCGCCCATGCGGGTGAAGAAGGCGGCGCCTTCCTTTTCGTTCACTGTGAATTTTCCGCTGCCGGTGGAAACACGCACACGGGCGGTGCTGGCCTTGCGGCGACCAATGCCTTCGTAATACTGAGCCATATTCTCTTACCTCTTTTATTTCGCGGCTTTCGCGGTTTGCACAGCATGCGGGTGGTTGGGACCCGCGTAAATCTTCAGGCGCTTCAAAACGGCACGACCCATGCGGTTGTGCGGAAGCATGCCCCACACAGCATCGCGCAGGGCGCGGTCGGGATGCGTGGCAAGCTGGTCGCGCAGAGAGATGCTCTTCAAACCACCCGGGTAACCGGAATGGCTGTAGTAGATCTTGCTTTCCAGTTTGCTGCTGGTCTTGGTGCCGGTTACGCTGACGCGTTCGGTGTTCACCACTACGACAAAGTCTCCCATTTCCACACCGGGTGTGAAGGTGGGTTTGTGCTTGCCGAGCAGAACATGCGCAACGCGCGCAGCAAGGCGGCCCAGCGTCTGCCCTTCGGCATCAATTACAACCCAGTCGCGCTGAATTTCAGCGGCTTTCGGATAAAATGTTTTCTGTTGCACTTTCGTCACTCCGTTTCATAATCTAGTCATGTGATCCATACGTTACTTCAACCAGCGTCAAACCTTGCGCGGGAGCCAGTCCTGAAGGCAGTTTGCCTTTCTCGTCCAGAGCCTTGCGGACTTTTTCGAGGGGGGCCTTTCCCTGAGCGACAGAGACTTGCACAAAAACCAGCCGTCTTACCATGCGATATAAAAACGCATCTGCCCTGACTTCGAACTGCCACTCATCATCCGGCATTCTCTTCCATTCGGCTTTCGTCACCGTGCGTACCGTCGTCCCTTTTGGGGTTGTGGGCGAACCCATGGTGGCGAAATCATGTGTGCCGAGGAAGATGGCGGCGGCTTGCTTAAGGGCATCTTCGTCGAGAGCGGGCCATACCCGCCAGAAATACTTTTCCCGTAACGGATCGCGGATGGTTCCGCAAAACAACCGATAACGGTATTCGCGTGAGGCGGCGTCAAAGCGCGGGTGAAAATCGGCCGGGGCCGTGATCAGGCTTTTTATGACAAGATCAGAAGGAAGGTCGGAATTGAGCGCCCGAAGGAGTTTTTCCTCGGTATGAGCCCAATCAAAATCAAATGCGGCCACCTGTCCTGTCGCATGCACTCCCGTATCTGTTCTGCCAGCCATAACGATGGACTTATCAGACCATCCCAGTCTGCGGAGCGCTTTTTCGAACTCGCCCTGCACTGTGCGGGAGTTTGCCTGTCTTTGACTTCCGGTAAAACCGGTGCCGTCATAGGCAAGGATCACTTTGTAACGTGCCATATAGCTATCAGCTTTCAGCGAGTGGCTTTAGCTGAGCGCCAGATGTTTCTTTATTCTTCAACCAATTCAAGGACGACCATTTCAGCGGCATCGCCAAGTCTGGGTCCGAGTTTTGTCACACGAGTGTAGCCGCCTGGGCGGGTCGCAAAGCGTGGGGCAATCTCATCAAACAGACGTTTGATGAGTTGGTTGTCACCAAGTTTGGAAATGGCGAGGCGGCGGGCGCTGAGCTTCTCCGCATCGGTACCATTGGCACTATTGCGGGCAAGCGTAATCAGCCGCTCAGCGTCACCGCGAACTGCTGCGGCTTTGGCTTCGGTGGTCTTGATACGTTCGTGTGTAAAAAGCTGTTTGATCAGGTTGCGCCTCAAGGCAATACGTGAGCTTTTGGTGCGTCCTAAAATATAACCTGCTACTGAATGTCTCATCTTCTAACTCTCCGAGGATGTGTCGTCTTTCATAAAGCCCTTTTCCTGCATCTTCTGGCGAAGTTCGTCGAGACTCTTTTCGCCGAAGTTGCGGATGGACATGACCGCGGTCTCGCCTTTTTCAAGAAGGTCGAGAACGTCACCAACGTTGGTGATGCCTGTGCGCTTCAATGAGTTGAAGACACGCACAGAAAGATCGAGGGCTTCCACTGGCGTTTCGGCCAGTTCACTGCTCAAACGGCTGCCAGAGGATTCGCGTTCCACTGCGACCGCAAGCATTTCTTCGTTGATACCGGCAATGTAGCGCAGGTGGTCAATCAGAATGCGGGCGGAGGAGCTGAGGGCGCGCTCGGGCGAAATGGTTCCGTCTGTCCAGATTTCCAAAATCAATTTATCGTAATTTGTGCTCTGACCCACACGGGCAGAGGAGACTTCCCAATTCACGCGCTTCACAGGGCTGTAAATCGCATCTACAGGAAGTTCGCCAATGGGCATGTGTCCGGCGCGTTCGTTAGCCGGGGAATAACCGCGACCACGTTCCACAACAAATTCAATGTCGTGTTTGGTCTTTGCGCCGTCCACAGTGAAGAGGTAGGTATCTGGGTTGACGATCTCAACCTCTGCCGGGGTGACAATGTCAGCCGCGGTTACGGTTCCTTCTCCACGCACTTCGAGGTGCATACGGGCACTATCCACGCCGTCCATTTTGATGCGAATCTGTTTGACTTGCAACATAATCTGGATAACGTCTTCGCGCACGCCAGGGACATCGCTAAACTCATGCAATACATCCGCAAAACGAATGGATGTAATGGCGGTGCCTTCAAGAGAGGAAAGCAGGACGCGGCGCAGGGCATTCCCTAACGTCACACCATACCCACCCTCCAGCGGGCCGATTGTAAATTTGCCATAGTTTCGAGCTTCAGCTTCGCGCTCAATTTTTGGCATAACCATGTTCGTGATGATACCAGTCACGGTTCACCTTTCCCTTTATATAAGGCTCAAGGCTGGGTACCAGCTTACAGGTCCAGCCTGGAGCGAAAATGGAAGATTAGCGTCTGGAATAGTATTCGACGATCAATTGTTCGTCGAGACTTCCGTCAATTTCAGCACGTTCTGGCATGCGAGCCAAGGTACCAGCCATCGCTTTGATATCGCGATTCAACCAACTGGGAGCAGTGCGTTTTTCGGTGTAGGCGCTCAGGTCCTTGAAATAGGTCAACTTGCTGGAGCCTTCGCGCACACTGACTACATCACCTTCACTAAGAAGCATGGATGGAACGTCGGTGCGGCGGCCATTTACTTTGAAATGACCATGAGCAACGAGCAGGCGGGCCTGTGAACGGCTCGAGGCAAAACCAAGACGGAACACCACATTATCAAGGCGGGATTCCAAAATCTGAAGCAGGGTTAAACCTGTGAGGCTCTGACCAGATTTAGCAGTATCGTAGTAGCGGCGGAACTGACGTTCCATCACACCGTAAATACGACGGGCTTTCTGTTTGGCGCGCAACTGACGGGCAAAGTCTGAAGCGCGTCCAGTGCCCATCCCTTTTCCTTTACCACCGCCGCGACCGGCGGTACGTCCATGCTGGCCGGGGGCAAAATCACGCTTTTCAAAGGAACATTTGGGGGTAAAGCAACGCTCACCTTTGAGGAAAAGTTTTTCGCCTTCGCGCCTGCAAAGTTTACAAACTGGACTTAATGTTTTAGCCATATGGTAACAACCTCATTAAATTACACGCGTCGCTTTTTCGGAGGGCGGCAGCCGTTATGAGGCACCGGGGTGATATCCGAAATAGAACGAACTTTCAAACCCATGGACTGGACGGCGCGGATCGCATTCTCGCGGCCGGGGCCAGGCCCTTTTACGAAAAGATCAACATCCTGCAAACCAAGCTGTTGCGCGGCTTTCAAGGCCTGTTCAGCAGCAAGGCGCGCAGCAAAAGGGGTGCTCTTGCGGGAGCCCTTGAAGCCAGCGGAACCGGCGGAACCCCACGAAACAGTATTACCTTCTGTGTCGGTTACAGTAACAATTGTGTTATTGAAGGAAGCAAAGATATGCACCTGTCCGTAGGACAGGGTACGCTTCCCTTTTTTAGCGCCTGATGGGCGGCGGGTGGAACGAACACTCTGAGCCATTTTTATTTATACCTTTCGGACAGAATTACTTCTTGGCGCCCTTGCGACGACCGCGACCGGCAACCGTTTTCTTGGTTCCTTTGCGAATGCGTGCATTGGTGCGTGTGCGCTGGCCGCGCACCGGCAAGTTACGGCGATGGCGCAAACCGCGGTATGATCCAATTTCGATCAAACGCTTGATGCTCATTTGCACTTCGCGGCGCAAATCGCCTTCAACTTTGTAATGCTTGGAAATATAGTCGCGAATAGCGGCAACATCCGCTTCGCTTAAATCTTTGATGCGCGTATCGGGGTTGACTTTGGTGTTAGCCAAAATCGCCTGGGCGCGGGTTGGGCCAATACCATAAAGGTATGTCAGTCCAACTTCAACCCGCTTGTTGCGGGGTAGATCTACACCTTCAATTCTCGCCATAGGTCACCACACTAACCCTGTCTCTGCTTGTGTTTTGGATTTTCGCAAATGATGTAAACAATACCTTTGCGCCGAATGATGCGGCACTTGGCACAACGCTTGCGAATGGAGGGTGATACTTTCATGAATTCAATCTCCTTACTTGGGGTCGCCTTCTGACGACCAAAGACTTAATTATACTGGTTGTTTTACGAACCGTCCATACTTTTTCGGTTGCCTGCAAGGTTACAGGACAGTCAGGATGAGGGGTTCTCCTTCGGTGACAGCAACCGTATGTTCAAAGTGTGCTGTCAAAGACCCATCAGCAGAGACAACCGTCCATTGATCGGGCAGAACGCGGGTTTCATGCGTTCCAACGAGTACCATGGGTTCCAGGGCAATTGTCAATCCCGGGCGGAGTTGCAAACCGGTCCCTGGGATACCAATATTTGGTACCTGGGGGCCTTCATGCATTTTTCTTCCGACACCATGCCCTGTGTACTCACGTGTCACGTGAAAGCCGTTATCTTCCACGTATTTCTGTATCGCTGCTGAGACATCACCTGTACGGTTTCCCTTGCGCATTTTATCAATACCTGCATACAAGGCGTTTTCGGTGATTTCGAGCAGTTTTGTCGCTTGAGGAGATATCTCCCCTACTCCGGCAGTGAAAGCGGAGTCTGCGACAAAGCCATTGTAGGTTGTTCCGCAATCAATTGAAACAATATCCCCATCCTTTAACTTTCGTTTTGGATGAGGGATCCCGTGCACCATCTCATCATTGATTGAAACGGTAATGGACGCGGGGAATGGCGGATGACCATAATTCTTGAATGGCGATACACATCCGTGTGACTTCAGCACTTCCTCAGCAGCCGCGTTGAGGTCGGCGGTCGTCACACCAGGTTGTAAAAGTTCTCTTACTGCAGCCAGAACTGATGCATTGATATGCCCAGCTTCGCGCATGATCTTCAACTCTGCGGGGCTTTTTACTTTGATCTGGCGTTCCCAACTCATTGAATAAAACCTGCATTTCAGCAGAGCTAATAAGTCGCTCTGCACAATAACAACAATTTATTTTTTCAGAGCAGCCAGGAGCCTTTGTGTTACCTGCTCTACCGGCTGATCACCATCAATTTCAACCAACCTGCCTCTTGTACGATAGTACTCAACCAAGGGCATGGTTTGGTCAAGATAAACACGGATACGCTTTGTAACGGTTTCCTTCTTATCGTCATCACGCTGATATAACTCGGACCCGTCTACATCACAAATCCCAACTTTGGATGGCGGATTAAACTTTTCGTGATAAATATGTCCACTGGCCCGGCATGTAAATCGTCCACCAGTGCGCTCAATAAGAATGTCTTCTGCGGCAGTGATATAAGGAACTGAATCCACATGGCCGTTGAATTCCGAAAGCATTTTTTCCAATGCATCAGCCTGCGCGGGTGTACGTGGGAAACCATCAAGGATCGCGCCGCTTTTGCAGTCATCCCGCTTCAAGCGGTCGCGAATCATATTGATGGTCACATCATCCGGTACCAATTCGCCCTTATCCATATAGGATTTTGCCAGCTTACCCAGATCGGTTTGGTTTTTAAGGTTTTCGCGGAACAAATCTCCCGAAGAGATATGCGCCAGGCCTGTTGCATCAGCCAAAATCTTGGCCTGAGTCCCTTTACCAACACCTGGAGGACCAAGCAGGACGATGAAGGTGGTCATCACAACTCCTTACCGGACAAGCAATGAATCTTTATAGCCGTGCAATTTAAGTTCAGCATCAATGTTTTGGAAGGTGTCTCGAACCACACCGACCACAATGAGCAAGCCTGAAGAGGAAACCAGGAATAAACCAGCCTGAGAACTGGCAGCATTCAGACTCAATGCTCGAAGAAGCAATCCAAGGAGAAATGGCATAATTGCAACCACACCAAGGAAGACGGCTCCAACCAGAGTAATACGTCGCTGAACTGTGCTCAAATACTTCTGTGTGGGCGCACCAGTGTGTACGCCAGGAACAGTCGCTCCCACCTTCTTCAGGTTTTCACCATAGTTTTGCTGGTCAAACAATACAGCAGTGTAGAAGAAGGTGAAAACTACAACCATGAAGAAATACAGAAGCCAGTATCCCCAATTTCCAGTGGTTGTGCTGGTAGCGCCAAAAAAGTTCTGAACGTCAGTAAAAAACTTGGCAACACCTGCATTTTCGCTGCTAGTGAAATAGCTTGCGATAATGGCTGGGAACTGCAAAATGGCACTTGCAAAAATCAAGGGGATCATGCCTGACAAATTCACCATCAAAGGTAGTGTTCCCTTGACCGGCATGGACATACGATTTCCCATGCGGCGGCCTGGATACATTACCGGAACATTACGGCGTCCCTGCTGCACGTACACAATTGCGAACACCGTTAAGATAATGATAATGATGGTAAATATCAACATGAACCAACGGGTTGACTCATCTGAAAGAAGGGAGACAAGATTCGCGGGCATGCGTGCAACGATACCTGCAAAGATGACAAGGGAAAGTCCCTGTCCGCGAATGCCGTATTCTGAAATCAACTCACCCAGCCAGATAGCAAACATGGTCCCAGCTGTCATAGACAGCAAAACTGTCAGAGAAGGAAGCCAAAGGTCAGATGAAAACAATCCAAAGGGGAGAATCGTCTGCCCAATTGCCTGAGCGGACAGAGAATTAAAAATATTGATCTGACCAATCGCGGAAAGAGCAGCCATCGGCACGGCAAGGTAATATGTCCACTTTTCCTGCCAACGGCGAGCCTCACGTGGATCCTCTTCCATTCTGCGCTGTAAAGCGGGAATGATTGGAATCAACAGCTGCAAAATAATCTGTGCTGTAATGTATGGGTACACACCCATCGACAACAGTGAAAAGTTGGAGACTGTTCCGCCCGAGAGTAGATCAAGGAAACCAAGGAAGCCTCCGCTGCCCGCAGATGAAGCCCGGAATTGGGCCAATACATCAAAATTAACACCAGGGGCAGGGACATTCGCCGCAAGACGATAAATCGCTAAAATAGCAAAAGTAACGATCAACTTGCGTCGGATATCATCCGATTTCCAAAGGTAATGCCAGCCTGAAAAAGTGCTCTTCATGCAAAGTATCCTTTAATGGGTTAGGCGATCAACTCAACCGAGCCGCCAGCCTTTTCAATTTTGGCTTTGGCACCAGCACTCACGCGATGGACGCGAACCTTCAAAGCGACGGTCATCTCACCACGACCAAGCACAACGATAGGGTTGCGGGAATCGCGGAGAAGATGCGCCTGTTCGAGGGATTCGGGCGTCACATCAGCATTGGCCTGGAAGGCCTGTGCAAGTTGATCAAGGTTCACTTCATTGTAGAAAACCTGATTGGGCGGGGTAAAACCTTCACCGCGGATAAACGGCAACCGACGGAAGAAAGGCAGGTTACCACCTTGACGATAAGCGTGACCGCCCTCGCCAGAACGTGCGCCTGCACCCTTGGTGCCTCGGCCAGCAGTTTTACCCTGCCCTGCCGAAATACCACGACCAACACGTTTTCGATTCTTTTTTGACCCAGCATTGGGTACGAGATCGTGAAGTTTCATAATTCAACCTACTCTTCGATCTTGAGCAAATGGACAACCTTGTTCAACATGCCGCGCAACGCGGGTGTATCCTTATGCTCAACAGTTTGATGTAATCTGCGCAACCCAAGCGCCTTAAGGGTTGCCTTTTGATCCTTGGGAAAGCCAATATCACTTTTCACCCAAGTCACACGCAGGGTTTTGCCAGAGGTGGTTTGCTTAGGCATGTTGCTTCCTCCGCTCCCAGAAGGGTACCAACTCTTCGGCACGTTTGCCACGGCGGGCCGCTTCATTTGCAGGTGAACGCAGACCTTCAAGAGCACCAAAGGTCGCCATCACTACGTTCAAAACGTTGGCGCTGCCCATGGATTTGGTGAGAATATCACGAACACCGGCCAGTTCCAAAACAGCACGTACGCCACCAGCGGCGATTACGCCCGTACCAGCCGAGGCAGGCTTGAGGAACACTTTTGCACCTGCAACTTTGCCGATCGATTCGTGCGGAATGGTGGTGTTGGAAAGATTTACTACACGCAAATCTTTACGAGCCCGTTCAGATGCCTTACGCATGGCATCCGGAACAGCATTTGCCTTTCCAATGCCCATACCAATGGTGCCATTCTTATCACCCACAACCACTGTTACGCGGAAGCGGAAGCGACGGCC
Organism: Anaerolineales bacterium; assembly: GCA_035339375.1. GTDB lineage: Bacteria > Chloroflexota > Anaerolineae > Anaerolineales > Villigracilaceae > Villigracilis. The sequence goes on from DAOQID010000021.1 coordinate 31,375, forward strand.
ACCCTTGACTACTTTAGCGACGCGGGCAATTTCAATAACGCGCTCTTCAAAGGCATCCTGTGTTTCAAATTGCTGCTTTTCAGTAAATTGCTTTTCTGCCATATCTTTCTCCAGTAACGCAACAACGGGAACCCGTTGTTACAACTTCTAGAATTGCAAACCGCCTTCGCGGGCACCGTCAGCAAGGGCCTTAATGCGTCCAACATAGCGGAAACCTCCGCGGTCGAACACAATTGCAGAAATCCCTTTGGACTTGGCACGTTCAGCCACTGCTTTACCAATGGCCTTGGCCTGTTCGGTCTTCTTCAACCCCTTCATCTTCTCACGCAGTTCTTTATCAACTGTGGATGCTGAAACCAGGGTGTTTCCCTCGTTATCATCAATGATCTGGGCATAGATTCCAGAAAGGCTCTTGAACACATTCAAGCGCGGGCGATCTGAAGTTCCATAAACATGCTTGCGTACACGTCCATGACGGCGTTCGCGAGCGAGAGAGCGACTTTTATTAGCCATAGCTTACTTGGCTCCTTTTCCAGCTTTACCAGCTTTGCGGCGAACACGTTCACCGAGGTAGCGCAAACCCTTGCCGTGATAAGGCTCAGGGGGACGAACCTTGCGAATATTCGCTGCAACCTGACCAATTAATTCCTTGTCGTAACCCGAAACTTTAATCTGACGGGTTTTTGCATCTGTTTCAAATGTCACGCCCACCGGGGGTTCCATTTTGATCGGGTGTGAATAACCAACAAACAGAGCCAGATTCTTGCCTTCCATTTCAGCGCGGTAACCCACGCCTTCCACCTGAAGAACAACCTCAAAACCCTTGCTGACACCGTGAATCATATTTGCAATCACGGCTCGGGCAGTACCATGCATGGCGCGTTCGGCGGGCTCTTCCGAGTTGCGAGTGATGTTCAACTGATTGTTTTCCATCTTAATGCCAACCATGCGGGAAAACGATCGTTTCATCTCACCCTTCGGGCCCTTCACATGAACATCCAAACCGTTCACGCTCACCTGTACGCCGCTGGGAATATCAATAGGCAATCGACCAATGCGAGACACGATAAACCTCCTACCACACCTTGCAGATGATCTCGCCGCCCACACCCAACTGTCGGGCACGTGCGCCGGTCATGACACCCTTGGGAGTGGAGATAATGGCTACGCCAATACCAGAAAGCACCCACGGAATGTCCGTCTTCTTGGTGTAGATGCGGCGGCCCGGCTTGCTTACGCGCTCAAGACCGGAAAGTACCGCCTTACGCTGGCGACGTTCGCCAACATATTTCAGCTTCACGCGTAAAACCTTCTGGGATTCACGCTCACCTTCCACCACTTCGAAACCTTCGAGAAAGCCTTCATCCTTGAGGATCTTGGCGATCTCTACTTTAATCTTTGAGTTGGGCATTGCAACCTGAGCATGGCCAGCCAGCACAGCATTGCGAATGCGGGTCAACATATCAGCGATCGGATCAGTAAATGACATGATCTTCCTCCACCTGGGGCTACCAGGATGCCTTTACGACGCCGGGGATTTTGCCCGTCAGTGCCAATTCACGGAAACAAATACGGCACAGACCAAAGCGGCGAATAAAACCACGCGGGCGACCACAACGCTGACAACGATTGCGCACCTGAACAGCATGTCTTCGGCGCAGTTCTCGATATTGCATACATTTCTTTGCCATAGATTAAGCATCCTTCTTGTTGCTGCTGAACGGCATTCCAAGCAATCGCAACAATGCGCGGGCGTGATCATCATTTTGGGCAGAAGTCACAATGGTGATTTCCATACCACGCAATTTGTCAATTTTGTCATATTCGATCTCAGGAAAAACGAGCTGATCCTTGAGACCCAATGTGTAATTTCCACGACCATCAAAAGCGTTCGCCGAAACACCGCGGAAATCGCGTACGCGCGGCAGTGCAATGTTGAAAAGACGGTCAATAAAAGCCCACATGCGGGGTCCACGCAGGGTGACCTTCGCACCGATCAGGCGTCCTTCGCGCAACTTGAAGTTCGCAATGCTCTTGCGCGCCTTTGTCTGCACGGGCTTCTGGGCGGTGATCTGCATCAAATCAGCGGTGGCGGCTTCCAAAGCTTTCGGGTTATCCATCGCTTCGCCGAGACCAATGTTCAACACAACTTTTTCGATGCGGGGGACCTGCATCACATTCTTGAAACCGAACGTCTTGAACAGGGCCGGGGCTACTTCATTGTTATAGAGTTCTTGCATCTTGTTCATATTATCTGCTCCACGGCCTAATCGATCAAAGCATCGCAGTTCTTGCAAACGCGGTGGGCACCATCATCATCGCGTTGAATTCCAACACGGGTGGCTTCACTGCATTTGGGGCAAACCAGCATCACATTTGAGATGTCTACCGGTCCCTCGAACTGAATACGGCCAGGGTTCATTTGGCGATTACCTGCCTGGACCTGCTTCTGATGCTTGGTGCGGATGTTCACACCCTGCACGACCACGCGGCGATCACTAAGGATCACGTTAATAACCTCACCGCGTTTGCCTTTATCTTCAAGGCGGCCGCTAATCACTTCTACTGTATCGCCTTTACGAATCTTAACTTTCATTCTTCGCTCCTACAGCACTTCCGGGGCCAGCGACACAATCTTCATGTAACCCTTGTCACGCAATTCGCGTGCCACAGGTCCAAAGATGCGTGTGCCCCTCGGGTTTTCGCCATCAGCGTCAAGAATGACCGCGGCGTTATCATCAAAGCGGATGTATGAGCCATCTTCGCGACGCCATTCCTTCTTGCAGCGCACAATGACAGCCTTTACAACTTCACTCTTCTTCACAGAGCCTTGGGGTGCGGCAGCCTTAACTGTTGCCACCACAATATCACCAATGGCTCCATACTTGCGTCTGGAACCGCCCAACACCTGAATGACAAGTATTTCGCGGGCGCCGGTATTATCGGCAATCTTTAAACGAGACTCTTGCTGGATCATGGCTTATTCTCCTACACCTTGATCAGCGGTGCGTGTCTCACGCTTGACGATGGTTTCAACCGCCCAGCGCTTATCACGAGACAAGGGACGGGTTTCCACGATCTGAACCTCATCACCAATCTGGCAGCCGATTTCATCATGCGCTTTTACACGTGCGCTTGAGTACACCACCTTCTTATAAAGAGGGTGACGAAACTTGCGGGTGATCTCCACCACAACAGTCTTGGTCATTTTATTGCTGGTCACTACACCAGTCATACGACGACGATTATTCATTATGCACCTTCCACAACAGCGTTCTCAAGCTCGCGCAAGACCGTTTCCATGCGGGCGATGTTGCGGCGCAGGGCTGGCAGGCTGCTGGTATCGGTCAACTGACCACTCACCTGCTGAAAGCGCAGTTTCATTAATTCATCGCGCGTATCTGTGAGTTTTTTGCGGATTTCCTCCGCAGCCATTTTGCGGATGTCTTCTATTTTCATAGACTTCATCTTTATTCTCCTTCCGCGTGGCGACCCACGACCTTGGTCTTAATGGAGAATTTATACATTGCGCTCTTCAAGGCGGCCACAGCAATATCACCAGGCAAGCCACCCACTTCGAACATAACGCGGCCAGGTTTAACTACTGCCACGTAGTACTCCACATTTCCTTTACCGGAACCCATACGAGTCTCGGGCGGCTTGTGGGTAAAAGGCTTGGATGGGAAAATGCGAATCCAGACCTTTCCACGGCGCTTCATTCCACGGACAATGGAGCGGCGGGCCGCTTCAATTTGACGGGCGGTGACCCAGCCCGGTTCCAGCGCCTGCAGACCATATTCGCCAAAGGAAACTTCCGCACCGCGGAGAGCCTTGCCCCTCATACGACCGCGCATCTGCTTGCGCCACTTTACACGCTTCGGCATTAACATATCAATTACCTCATCTCATGCGACAGCGCGATTACTCGCTGACGTACACGCCTTCCGTCGCTTCAGCTTTTTCTTCAACTTCAGGTGCAGACTCACCCTTGTAGATCCAGACCTTGATACCGATCTGACCATAGGTGGTCAATGCTTCTGTAGTGGCGAAATCAAGATTGGCGCGCAGGGTCTGCAAAGGCACGCGGCCTTCACGCAACCACACATCGCGGGACATTTCCGCGCCGCCCAAGCGACCACCGACCAAAATCTTGATGCCTTCAGCGCCTTGTTTGATGGCCTGCTGAATGGCGCGCTTCATGGCGCGGCGATATGCAATGCGGCGTTCAAGCTGATCAGCAATGTTATTTGCCACCAGCATGGCGTCGGTGTCGGGGGAGGAAATCTCTTTGATATCCAGCTCGACCTTTTTGCCAGCAAGGGTTTCCAAAGCCTGGCGGATCTTTTTCACACCTTCGCCTTTGCGGCCAATCAAAATGCCGGGTTTGGCGGTGTGGATTGAAACGCGGACCTTGCCGGGGGTGCGCTCAACGTCTACACGGGCAATACCTGCTTTGCCGTCTTTGACAGCATCGGGCATCTGCTTGCGGAGACCGCGCACAACTTCACTGGCTGCCGCGCCACCCTTGGAGAATTTACCAAGTAACAGGGAGCGAATGGCCAGATCCTGGTGTAGTTGCTGACGATAGGTGCTACCTTCAGCGAACCAACGACCACCCCAGGGCTGATTGATCCCTAAACGAAAACCAACAGGATGTACTTTACGACCCATAAAATCTCCTTACGCTTCGCGTCCGCGCTCACGCAACACAACAGTTACATGTGAACTACGGCGTAATATCGGTTTGAAACGGCCACGGGCACCGAAGCGACGCCACTTGCGAGTGGGAGCTTCATCGGCTGTGATCTTGGCAACATACAGGTCGTCGCGGCTGACGCCAAAGTTTTCTTCAGCATTGGCAACTGCAGAAGCGACCAGTTTTTGCACAGGCAATGCGGCACGTTTGTTTACGAAGCGAAGGATTTCCAGGGCTTCATTGGCGCTCTTGCCGCGCACCATGTCAATTACGATGCGGACCTTCTGCGCAGAGAGGGAAAGGTGGCTGAGTTTTGCGTGAATATCGCTCATGGCTCAACTTCCTATGCCGCAGCTTCTTTGGTCTGGTGACCGCGGAAGGTACGTGTCGGGGCGAATTCGCCCAAGCGGTGACCGACCATGTTTTCGGTAATGTAGATCGGTACATGGCGGCGTCCGTCATGAACCGCAATGGTGTGTCCAACCATCTGAGGGAAAATCACAGATGGGCGGCTCCAAGTGCGGATGACTTTCTTTTCATTTTTCTGGTTCATGGCCTCAATACGTTTGAGCAGTTTTGGCTCAATGTAAGGACCTTTTTTTAATGATCGTGACATATATACGTACCTCGTCTAATTCTTAGCGGTTCGTCTTACTGCGACGGCGCACGATGTACTGGTCAGTCTTCTTGTTTCGGCGGGTCTTCTTGCCGAGAGTGGGTTTACCCCACGGACTCTTAGGACCAGGGAGACCAACAGGCTGGCGGCCTTCACCACCACCATGAGGATGGTCGCGGGGGCTCATTGCAGTTCCACGAACGGTTGGGCGGATACCCAGGTGGCGTTTGCGTCCGGCTTTGCCGAGTTTGACGTTACCGTGATCAAGATTGCCAACCTGACCGATGGTTGCATAACAAACCTGATGGATCAAGCGAACTTCACCAGAGGGCATGCGGATTTGCGCAAAGTCGCCTTCTTTTGCAAGCAATTGAGCAGCTCCACCGGCTGAACGGACAAGCTGGGCACCCTTGCCTTCCTTAACTTCGATATTGTGGATCAAAGTACCCACAGGAATGTTGCTAATTGGAAGGGCGTTGCCGGGGCGAATTTCGGCATTGGGGCCAGACATGACCGCATCTCCGACTTTCAGGTCAAGGGGCGAAATGATGTAGCGTTTTTCACCATCCGCATAAAAAAGCAATGCAAGACGCGCGGTGCGGTTCGGATCATATTCAACAGCAGCAACTTTGGCGGGAATGCCATGTTTTTCGCGTTTGAAATCTACGATACGGATGTAGCGACGAGCGCCGCCGCCACGATGCCGAACAGTGACGCGGCCCTGGGCGTTACGACCACCACGGGCTGTCTTTTTTACCAAAAGGGAACGTTCAGGAGTGCTTTTGGTAATTTCCTCAAAGGTATACCCGGTCATGTCGCGCATGCCAGGGGTTACTGGTTTGTACTTTTTAACTGCCATTATTGCACCCCTTCAAAGATTTCAAGGGACTTGCTTCCTTCGGCCAAAGTAACAATGGCTTTCTTGAACGAAGGACGGCGCACCAGCAAGCGGCGGCTACGAGTTCGGCGGCCACGTTTGGCAGGTGCATTCAGAATGTTTACACGCGCTACGGTAACATCAAACAGGGTTTCCACTGCATCCTTTACCATGGTGCGGGTCGCCTTGTCAGCGACAACAAAAACGTATTGACCAAGTTTGCCCGACTGGAAACTGGATTTTTCAGTCACCAAAGGGCGGACGAGGACATCATGAATCGTGGTCATGTCTCTCTCCTATCCGAGGTGCGCCACGAGCGCATCAATTGTTTTGAGCGGCAGGACGACCTTGTCGAAATTAAGGACATCACGCACATTCAAGTAACTTGCGAGTAAGATCTTGGCGCTCTCAATATTGCTGGCAGAACGCATGACATTGTCATAGCTCTGATCCTTGACGGGCATCAAAACCAATGCGGTTGATGAACCGACAAGATTACCCAACGCTTCAGCCATGACACGCGTCTTGGGTTCTTTGATATCGAGATCGTCCACTACAACAATACCGGCATCGGCCGCTTTGGCAGATAAAACAGAGCGAAGGGCGGCAAGGCGCATTTTTCTGGGCATACGCTGTTCGTAGCTGCGAGGATGGGGGGTATGAATACGACCACCACCTACCCACTGAGCAGCGTTAGTGGAACCTTGACGAGCACGACCGGTTCCCTTTTGCTTGAACGGCTTGCGACCACCACCGCGGACTTCTCCGCGAACCTTTGTTTCATGTGTGCCAAGACGGGCATTTGCCATCTGACGGACATATGCCTGATGCATCAGGTCGACATTTACAGGGGCTTCAAAAACATTCGCGGGCAATTCCATTTCGCGAACTTTCTGGCCCTTCAAATCAAAAACATCTACTTTCATGGTTAATCTGGCTCCCGTTTCCTACGCGCTATTGCTTGCGCGATTCCTTGATCATGACGAGACTACCCTTGCCGCCCGGAACTGCACCATTAATGGCAAGCAGATTGCGTTCCGCATCGACCATGACAACTTTGATGTTCTGAACGGTGACACGATCCACGCCCATGTGACCAGCGCCGCGTGCACCTTTGTAAACACGGCCTGGGGTAGTTCCCGAACCACGAGAACCAGGGGCACGATTACGGTCAGATGTACCGTGGGTTGCGTTCATACCGTGAAAGTGATAGCGTTTGACGCCACCGGCAAAGCCCTTGCCTTTGCTAACGCCAACCACATCAACACGCTCGCCAACGGCAAAAGCGTCGACAACTGTAACTTTGTCGCCGACTTTCAAACCATGATCTTTTGCTCGAAATTCGCGCAGAAAGCGCACAGGGGAAATTTCATTGGCTTTAAAATGACCCAACTGTCCACCCGTAAGGCGTTTGGGATTCACTTCGCCAAAACCCAGCTGTACCGATGAATAACCTTCCTTCTCCGGTGTGCGTACCTGGGTAACGTAGCATGGCCCAGCTTCGATGAGGGTTACCGTATAGGCAACGCCCTGCTCATCGAAGATCTGGGTCATGCCGATCTTCTTACCAATTAGCCCTTTCAACATACTCAATTTACTCCTTTAGAAGATATTGACGAGACTGCCAGTCGGGGCAACGACCGCATCATCTCCGTGCAGCGCAGTCAGAAGGTCTGGTGCGAAGCGGTGTGTGTCGGTTCTACAACACAGACCTACTCTTGCGCTGTCTCAAATAATCTGTAGAAATTATTCTACAGTTACTGACAAAATATTAGATCTTAATCTCGATATCAACACCTGCAGGCAGGTTCAAACGCATCAACATGTCAATGGTCTTGGAATCTGGATCCAGAACATCAATTAGACGGTTATGGGTCCGGATTTCAAAGTGCTCGTGCGAATCCTTATCAATGAATGCAGAGCGACGTATTGTAAAGCGTTCAATCTTACTTGGCAAGGGTACGGGCCCAACAACTTGGGCTCCCGTACGCTCGGCGGTTTCAACAATACGCTTAGCAGACTGGTCAAGCACGCGATGATCGTATGCTTTGAGGCGAATTCGGATTTTCTGTTTAGCCATCATCATCTCACCTACTCGATGATCTTGGTAACGACACCCGCGCCGACGGTGAGACCGCCTTCACGAA
>DAOQID010000022.1:0-15147 GCA_035339375.1 Anaerolineales bacterium
GGATGATTGTGAATGTACTCAATAATGCCCCACGCAATGGAAAGCCCATCATAGGTTGAAGTGCCACGGCCTATCTCATCAAGAATCAACAAGCTGCGCGGCGTGGCGTGATGCAGAATATTTGCCGCTTCCACCATCTCCACCATAAATGTAGACTGCCCCGCATGAATTTCATCCTGTGCGCCGATGCGGGTGAAGATTCGATCCACCAACCCGATCTTTGCAGATGCGGCAGGCACGAACGAACCCATTTGCGCCATCAACACGATCAACGCGGTCTGCCGCAAATAGGTTGATTTACCCGACATGTTCGGCCCCGTGATCACCCGCACCACTTCACCTTTTTCGAAGATGACATCATTGGGGATGTACCTGTCTGATTTCAACAACTGTTCCACAACAGGATGCCTCCCCTCATGGATCTCCAATCCGCTTCCTTCGTGGACCTCGGGTCTGGTGTAGCCTCCGAGAGCAGCAGCCTCCCCCAAAGCAGACAGCACATCCAATTCGGCGATTGCCCGGGCAGTGGCAAGGATTTGATTCGCGGCCTTCACCAATTCAGCACACACCTCACGGAACAAACGTGTTTCGATCTCCTTGATCCGTTCCTCGGCGTTTAGAACCAGCGTTTCGTACTCCTTCATTTCAGGTGTGATAAACCGTTCAGCATTGACCAGTGTCTGTTTGCGGATGTAACTCTCAGGGGCCTTGTCCGCTGCGCCGCGTGAAATCTCGATGTAATAGCCAAACACTTTGTTGTAGCCGACCTTGAGGGTTTTGATGCCTGTTTTCTCGCGCTCCACGCCTTCGAGGTTGGCAATCCAATCACGGGCGTGCTTTGAAGCGTCTATGACGCCATCCAATTCAGAAGAATAGCCAGGGCGGATCACACCCGTATTTTGCAGCGTAGCAGGCGGGTCATCGTCAATAGCGTTTTGCAGCAGAGAAAGCTCCTGGGTACACACAGACCATTGATCGCTGACCACTGCTTTTTGTCCGCTGATGACTTCTTTTATCTTTGGCAACTCGGTCAGAGTGGTGCGCATCGCAACCAGATCACGCGGTTGAGCCTGCCCTGCCAACACACGGTTGACCAGCCGCTCCAGGTCTGCAAGTGGCTTTAGTGTCGCCCGCAATTCCGCACGGACCATGCCATTTTCCACAAAATACTGCACACCGTTCTGCCGTTGTGTGATCTTCGCCACATGCAGCAAAGGCTGGCTCACCCACTGATGCATGAGACGCTTTCCCATCGGCGTCACCGAGAAATCCAGCGTACCCAGCAAAGACCCTTTGCGCATGCCCCGTGTGGGGTTGGCGGGGTCGCCGCGCAAGGTTTCATCCAATTCCAAATTTCTGCGCGTGGAGGCATCCAACGTCATGAATTCATTCAGGCTGTAGGCACGCAGCGAAGTAAGCAAATTCAATGCATCGGGCTGGGTTTCTTTGAGGTATTGCACAATGGCACCCGCCGCCCTTGCGGAGAGGCTGTTATCTTTCAACCCGAATCCAGCCAAGGTGGAGGCCTTGAAATGTGAGATCAAAACCTCGCTGCATTTGCCTGGCTCGAACTTCCATGCAGGCAGGGCGGTGATGTGCCCTGTGATCCCATCGGGTAAAACTTGCGAATCGGGGTGAATGATCTCAGCAGGGTGAAGACGGGTCAACTCGGCACGCAGGGCTTCAAGCGGCAATTCGGTAACGGCGAATTCTCCAGTGGTGATATCTACATAGGAAACAGAAGCAGTGATCGGGTTGGAATTGACCGCTGTTGTCGTGTCGAGAATGACCGAGGCAAGGTAATTATTCGCATCGCCGGGCAGCAATCCTGGTTCGGTCACCGTTCCTGGTGTAACCACACGCACAACCTTGCGTGGAAAAATTCCCTTGACGGGTTGTTCGCCAACCTGCTCACAGATGGCAACGTGATAACCTTTTTCGATGAGACGTGCCAGATAATTTTCAACCGCATGGTATGGAATGCCAGCCAACGGCACACGCACGCCGCCGCCCACGGGGCGCGAGGTGAGAACGATATCGAGTTCGCGGGCTGTGATCTCGGCATCTTCATCGAAAGTCTCGTAAAAATCGCCGAGGCGAAAGAAAACGATTCGGTCGGGGTGCTCGCGTTTGATCTCAAGATATTGCTGGCGTACGGGGGTCAGGTCGTCGTTACTGGGCATGGGCGCTGCTCTGAATTAAGTTTAATGTGTGATTTGACTTATTATTATAACTGGAGTATAAGCCTTTATTCCAACCCTAAATACAACCCATCCATATCTCAAAACGGCCCATGTTCAATCACCGACTTCCAAAACTAAACGATGTACTGTCTGTGTACGCGGTCATTGCAACCATGCTCTTCGCGTGGTCGGCTTTGCTGTTCTTTTGGTACCTGCCATCCTGGATGCATTTTATGTTGCTCGGCGAAATTGCGGCCACTTTTTCGTACGTGGTCATTGCAAGTTTTTTGGAGGGGGTAAGCTTTCTGCTCTTTTTGCTGGTGCTGTGTTTTTTTCTGCCGCCCGAATATCTGCGTGATGAATTCGCCGCGAGAGGGACAGCCCTCACCCTGCCCATCATCGGCATGATCATGATCTACTTCCGCATTACGAATGAGAACATTGCACGCATCATCTTTTCGGTTACAGGGTTGGTCATTTCGCTGGTGGTCATACTCCTGTTTTATTTTTCAGCGAACAACCCGCGGATAAAATCAGCTTTTGCGGCGCTGGCTGAGCGGTTTACGGTTTTTCTATACATCTTGATTCCGATCTTTGTTTTATCGCTGCTGGGAATCGCCTTGCGAAATATCTTCTAAGAGGGAAAGATGAAAAGTTTAAGCAGACGTGACTTTTTGAAAACTGCCGCGGCCTTTTCGGCTGGCTCGCTGCTATCCATGGCTCCTGCGCTTCAAAACATCAAAGCGCAAAGCAACAAGCCGAATATCATCGTCATGGTCTTTGATGCCATGTCAGCGCGCAACCTGTCGGTGTATGGCTACCCGCGCAGCACCACCCCCGGGCTTGAGCGGATCGCCGAACGGGCAACGGTCTACCACTCGCATTATTCGGCAGGGAATTTCACCACGGCTGGCACGGCTTCCATGTTAACTGGCTTGTATCCATGGACACATCGCGGAATCAATTTGAGCGGCATGGTCAACAAGAATCACGTTGATCACAATATTTTCAACCTCATCGGGGATGAATATCATCGCACTGCATTCACGCAAAATTATCTTGCCGATGTTCTGCTTGGGCAATTCCAATCAGGTCTGGATCGTCACATCCCTGCACCAACTTTTTACGACCAATTGGATCATCCGTTGATCGGGCAATACTTTCCCCGAGACCCGATCCCTGCTTATTACGGGCTGGATGATTACCTTTTTTCTGGCGGCATTGACCGTGTGGGCAGCATTCCTTCCGCGCCCATTTTTGGTTTTTTGAACAAGCTGGCGCGCAGGAATCAGGACTTCAACAAATCACTGCCTGACTATCCGTATGGGATTCCAAACAACACGTTCTATAGCTACAAACATGAAGTTGTGTACGCGGGCGTGCTGGATGAGATCAAGAATCTGGCCAGCGAACAAAACCCGTTTCTGGCGTACTTTCACCTGTTCTCACCACATGAGCCGTATCGGCCCCGTAAACAATTCACCGATATCTTCCCTGAGTTGGAAGTCCCATTCAAAGCGCCGACGAAATTCTCCACACTGGATATTGACAACGACCATATCCTCTGGCGCCGCAAGACCTACGATGAATTCGTGGCGGATGTGGATTCTGAGATCGAAAAACTCGTGAACGCGCTGGACGAATCGGGTATTCTGGAAAATACCTATCTAATTCTGACCGCCGACCACGGAGAATTATTCGAACGCGGAGAGTATGGTCATGTCACCCGATTGCTGTACGATGCAGTGGTGCATATTCCGCTCATCGTCATTGCCCCAGGACAAAAATCTCGTGTGGACGTCCACCACCCTACCAGCAACATTGACCTGCTGCCGACACTGCTGCATATCGCTGGCAAAACGGCCGCAACTGACCTCGAAGGCAGAATCCTGCCAGGGCTGGGCGGAATCGAAGAGTCACGCAGTTTGTTTTCGATGGAAGCCAAGGAATGTTCCGCATTTGGAAATCTCAAAGATGGTGCTACTGTTTCGCTGGTCCAAGGCGAGCACAAACTGATCTACTACACTGGCTACCCGAAACGCCCAGACACATTCGAACTCTACAACCTGAAAGATGACCCCGATGAGATGAAAGACCTGTTCACGGTTGACACCACCACTGCTGCAAAAATGAAGGAAGAAATGCTGGATACTTTTGAATCCAACAGGAAATTAAAATAGTCTAAACCTCTCAAATGGACAAGGGTTGTGATGTCAGATATAATCTTCAACCGAAAAAAGGAGTGTCTCAAATGTATATTGACCCAAACACAGGCGGCATCTTATTCCAGGCTCTTGCCGCAGTATTCGTAGCAGGCTCGGGCGTATTGTTCTTCTTCTCCCGCAACATTCGTGAAGGTATCGCAAAGCTCCGCCGCCGTTTCCGCAAGGAAGACGAAGAGCAAAATCAGTAATTCGGCTGCATGAAGACGATCATTCTTGGCTTTGACTCTTTTGACCCCGCTGTGTTCGAAGACATGGCGGGGCAAAATAAATTACCGAACTTTTCGAAATTCATGGACGCCGGGGGGTATTCACGTCTTGAAGTATGTTCACCACCACAAACCGAAGTTTCATGGACGAGCATTGCCACGGGGGCAGACCCCGGGGGGCACGGCATTTTCGATTTCGTGCATCGTGACCCAGCCACATACGCCCCATATGTTTCGATCCTGCCGATGAAAAAAAGCGCGATGGGAGAGCAATTTGTCCCTCCATACATCGCGAAGACCCTTTTTGAAGAAGCCGCCAGCATGGGCTACCCAGCCACTGCTTTATGGTGGCCTGCCATGTTCCCAGCACGGCCCGAATTGCCCGTCAACACACTGCCCGGCCTCGGCACTCCCGATATCCGCGGACAGTTGGGAGTCGGCACGCTTTTCACCACCGAGGATGAAAAGAAAAGCAAGACTGCGGTAACGCGTTTCGAATCCACGGGCAAGGGCAGGTACTCTGCTCTGTTGAATGGACCGCAAGTGCAAGGCAAGAACGGTCCGCAGCCTGCCACGTTGCCGATCCAGCTTGAAGCGCTGGACCAGACTTCGGCACGGGTAACGATCGGCGATCAGCAGATCCAACTCCGCGTTGGTGAGTGGAGCGATATCGTGGAAGTTAAATTCAAAGCGGGGTTATTCCTGAGCATTCACGCCATCACCCGCATGATCCTCACCAGCCTGAACGGTGTTGTGCGTTTGTACACCCTGCCGCTGCAAATTCATCCACTGCACGCGTTATCACATTATTCTTCTTCGAAATCATTTGCGAAAGACCTGTGGCAGAAAGTGGGACCGTATCTCACTTTGGGTTGGCCGCAGGACACTACTGGTCTTGAAGATGGCTGCATCACCGATGAACAGTTCATTGCCTTGTGCGACCTGATCTTCGAGCGCCGCAAACAAATTTTCTTCCATTTGCTTGGCAACTTCAAAGAGGGCGTGCTTGGCAGCATCTTCGATGACCTAGACCGTGTTCAGCACATGTTCTTTCATAACCGTCTCGACGTGGCGCAGGCCTGGTACCAAAAACTGGATGCGTTTGTCGGCGAAGTCAGTCAACGCGTGGAAAAATGGGGCGGTAAATACAACTACCTCATCATGTCTGACCATGGCTTCACGACCTACCAGCAAAAGATTCATCTCAATCGTTGGCTGGCTGAAAATGGGTACCTCGCCACAAGCAATGGCAGCGCCGAAGGCGACCTATCCAACATGGACTGGCAAAAGACCAAAGCCTACGCAGTCGGCTTGAACAGCATCTACTTGAATGTGGCTGGGCGCGAGGGCAAAGGCGTGGTCGGCGCGAACGAGATCGAATCCCTGCTGGCTGAAATCCAACAGAAATTGATGGGCTGGAATGGTCCCGACGGAAGACCCGTCATGCAGCGTGTGCGGTTCAAACACGAAGTGTACAACGGAGCCTACACCCGCCTCGGCCCTGACCTGGTCGTTGGGTACGCACCTGGGTATCGAGCCTCATCTGAAACAGGACTCGGCAAAGTGCCGCAAAGTTTAGTCGAAGCCAATCACGATCATTGGGGCGCCGACCACTGTGTGGATTCGGATGTCGTCCCTGGTGTGATCTTCGCCAACCGCGACCTGCAAAACTTTGGCGGCGTTTCCTTCCGCGATATTCCCTTCCTCGCCATTGGTAAACACCTCGACCAATCACACATCAAACCGCCGTCGCAAGTCAGCGGTGGCAGCCAAAAAGACCTGGAAGACCGTTTGAAGGGTCTCGGCTATCTTTAGATCATTCGTAGTAGCGAGTATTACTGATCAATAAATAGACCTGGCAATCCGTAGTCGGTTTTGAGCCATTGAGATGCGGAGTTTTAGCGGCAAAACAGGTTTGCTGGATTAATTTAGAAAAGTACAAAAGTCGCTGCTATATTCAGGTAATCCTTTGAAAAATCTATTCTCACGCCAAACACCGAAAAAGACCAATGAAAAGATCGTCGTGGTTTCTGGTCTGCCCCGCTCGGGCACATCCATGATGATGAAAATGCTCGCTGAAGGCGGGCTGCCCACCGTTGTGGATTCACTTCGTCAGGCCGATGAAGACAACCCCAATGGTTACTTTGAGATCGAGCAGGTCAAAGCGCTCAAAGACGGCGAAAAGAACTGGATCTATGATGCGCGCGGCAAGGTTGTCAAAGTGATTTCGTATTTGCTTGAATACCTGCCGAACGACCTGGAATTCAACGTAATCTTCATGGACAGGGAAATCCACGAAGTGCTGGCTTCTCAAAAGAAGATGCTTGAACACAGAAATGAAGTTTCCGCCATTTCAGATGAAGATATGGAAAAGCAATATCGCGAGCATTTGAAAGCCGTCCGTTACTGGCTTCCACGCCAGCCCAATATGCGTGTGCTGTACGTGAAATACGACCAGATGGTCAAATCGCCGCAAACGCTTGTGCCATCCATCATTGAATTTCTTGAGCGCCCACTCAACGCAGAAGCAATGGCAGCTGTCCCGAGCCCAACCCTCTACCGCAACCGCAAACCATAACCTGCAATGCCCGACCTGTAACATGCAATCTTAAATTCATGGAGTCCATCATGTATAAACTTGTTCTCGTCCGTCACGGACAAAGCACCTGGAATCTCGAAAACCGCTTCACTGGCTGGACCGATGTTGACCTTACCGACCTTGGCCGCTCCGAAGCCCGCGAAGCAGGCAAACTTCTGCGTGAAGGCGGCTATGATTTCGATATCGCCTACACCTCCGTATTGAAACGCGCCATCAAAACACTCGGCCTCGTTCAGGAAGAAATGGACCGCGAGTGGCTGCCCGTGGTTCGCGCCTGGCAATTGAACGAACGTCACTATGGTTCTTTGCAGGGCTTGAACAAATCTGAGATGGCTGAAAAATTCGGCGAGGAGCAGGTCAAGATCTGGCGACGTTCCTACGACGTGCCACCCCCAGCCCTGGAACTGACCGACGAACGCCACCCGAAATTTGACCGCCGCTACGCTTCTTTGACTCCCGAACAACTGCCAGCCACCGAGTCGCTTAAGATCACCCTTGACCGTGTTCTCCCCTTCTGGCATTCCACGCTTGCGCCTGAGATCAAATCGGGCAAACGTGTGCTGATCGTGGCGCACGGCAATTCCATCCGCGCGATGGTGAAGTACCTCGATAACATCTCAGAAGCCGAGATCACCGAACTCAACATTCCCACTGGCCTGCCGCTCGTCTACGAGTTGGATGAAGCCCTCAAACCCATCAAGCACTACTATCTCGGCGATGCAGAAGAAGCCGCAAAGAAAGCCGCCGCAGTGGCAAATCAGGGCAAAGCCAAGTAAAACCCGTTTTAAAACTAAAAATCAAAGCAGGCATGGATGGAGCACAACACCTGTCCATGCCTTTTTTATCCAGTCAGCGAGAGTTAGCCCATGAAACTACTGAAGCTCATTTCTGAACGAATGCCAGACTCGAAAAACATTTTGGCGGTGTATGCCTTCATCGTCATGTTGGTCTACTCGTGGACCCTGTTCACATCGTTTTACAAACTGCCTTCGTGGCTGTTCTACCTTTCCATTGGGCAAATTCTTTCGGTGTACGCCTACGCGTTTTCTTTTGACCTTCTCGAAAGCCTGATTGCATTGACGGTCATCCTGCTTTTGGATTACACGGTTTTCCTCTTCTTGAAAAACAAGGAAGAGTTTCAGTCGCGGTCCATGATTCTGGCGGGTATTTTGCTGGGCACATCCATGACGCGACTGGCGTTATTCCAAAATTATGAAGATATCACCGCCTTTTTGAGCGGCGAATTGATCTGGTGGGCCATTGCCATTCCGCTGGGGTTGGTCCTCGCTGCCTTCGCGCCGAGAATCAAATTGGTCAGGACCATTTTTGAGGGATTCGCAGAGCGCGCCACGGTCTTCGTCTACATTTACATTCCGCTGAGTCTGATCTCACTGGTTGTGGTTTTGATCCGCAACATCAACTAGGTGAACCGATGACAAACTTTTCCCGCAGGGATTTCCTCAAACTCCTCGGAGCGGCATCGGTCGGCGCGCTTGCCTCTGAACGCGTGCTTTCGCTCAAAGCCGCCGACAACAGCAAGCCGAACATCATCATCATTTTATGGGATGCGTTTTCTGCAAGACATTTATCGTTGTACGGCTATCCACGCCAGACCACTCCCAACATTGACGCCTTTGCCGAATATTCCACCGTATATCACAACCACTACAGCGGCGGAAACTTCACCACCTGCGGCACTGCCTCCATGTTGACGGGCATGATCCCCTGGAAGCATCGCGCCATCAACTACGATGGGTTGGTACGTTCAGAGTACATCCACAACAATCCATACACCCTGCTTGGTTCCGATTACAAGCGATTGATGTTTGCACAAAACCCCTGGCCCGATCGTTTGGTGGGACAGTATTACGAAGATGTGGACCGCTTCCTTCCGCCCACCGCTTTCAGCCTGCTCGAGGATTCGCCCGTCTTTTTTGAAAATGACCGCGCCATTGCATCTGTGGCGATGAGCAGTTTTCTGATGCCGATCCAAGGCGGGAACGCCCCCGTGGGTTCATCCATTCTGGGTTACATGAACAAAAGCAGAGTTTTGAACTTCGCTGATGGGCAAAAATCTCCACGCTACCCGAAGGGCATTCCCGAAGCGATGAATATGGGCTACATGATCCCCTATCTCAATGAGGATGTGTATGAAGGGTTGTTCTCAGAAATGACCCAGCTTGAAAAGAATGGCGACCCTTTTTTCTCATACTTTCATTTGTATTCGCCGCACTACCCTTACCGTCCGCGCAACGATTATTTGAAGATGTTCCGCGATGACGGTTTTGCCCCTGTCTCGAAACCGATTCATCCGCTATCGGTCGGCCTGCAGCAGGATTACCTCAACGGCCAAAGGGACATGTATGACAGGCAGATCGCCCAGATCGATGAAGAATTCGGCAGGCTGATTCCACGCCTTGAGGAAAGCGGCGTGCTTGAGAACAGTTACATCATTTTTACCGCCGACCACGGTGAATTGTTCGAAAGAGGCTTTGCAGGGCATGGATTCCAATTCATGTACGAGTCGGTCCTGCATATTCCGCTCATCATCCACGCCCCAGGGCAGACAAAACGGCAGGATATTCACGCCCTCACCAGCAACACAGACATCCTTCCGACCATCCTGTCTATTGCAGGCAAGGAAACCACACCAGACATGGATGGGCGCATCCTGCCTGGGCTGGGCGGCGAAGTGGACGAAGACCGCCCCATCATCTCCCTCGTCGGCGTGGACAACTCCGCATTTGGTGTCATCAAAAAGGCCGTCATCGCAATGCGGAAACGCGAATTCAAACTGATCGCATACCTGGGCTACGAAGACAGTTACAAAAAGTCATTTGAGCTGTACAACATCGAGGCCGACCCCGAAGAGCTCGACGACCTCTCAGACCGCGATACCGCCACCCTTTCTGCCATGAAGGATGAATTATTGACCTATCTCGACGAAGCCAATAAACCGTTCAGGAAGAGCTAGCAATTCCATGGCGCAGATCACGAGAAGAGACTTTCTAAAATTGGCGGGCGGTGCGCTGGCGGGGTCGCTGGTTTCCAGTAAATTGACTTCGCTTGCACAGGGCGACAAAGACTCTCCCAACATCATCATCATTCTTTGTGATGCCTTATCCGCACGGCACATGTCGTTGTACGGGTATCCGCGTGAAACGACACCGTACATCAGCGCCTTTGCCGACCGTGCCACGGTCTTCCATCAACACATCAGCGGCGGAAATTTCACCAGCACAGGTACAGCCTCGCTGTTGACAGGCATGTTTGGTTGGAAGCATCGCGCCATCAATCAAGGCGGATTGGTACTGCCCGAATACGCAAAAACGAATCCCTATTCTCTTCTCAGCACAGATTATTTCAAATTCGCTTTCTCCCAAAACCCGTGGTCAGACCGTTTGATCGGGCAGAACAGCCGCGCCGTGGATAAATTCCTGCCTGTCACCTCATACAGTCTGCGCGAGGAAAATCCGATCTCGCGAATTTTCAAAAATGACCGCACACTGGCCTCGATCGCCCTGGATGACTTTATGATCCCAGTGCAGGGCGACACCCCAGGCTCATCCATCATCAGTGCCTACTATAAAAAGAAAGCAATGGACACTTTCTTGAAAGACAAGAACAAGTCCGCACGCTACCCTGATGGACTTCCTGAAATTCTCATCGGCGGATATGTGGCGCCATATTTGAACGAGAGTGTGTACAACGGCGTGTACGAAGAAGTCTCACAACTTGAAGCAAGTTCGCAACCTTATTTTGCCTACTTCCATTTATTCTCGCCACATTTTCCGTACAGCCCGCGCAGAGAATATCTGAAATTATTCCGCGATGATTTTTCGCCGCCGCTCAAGCCCATACACCCGCTTTCACCCAGGCTGCACAAAGATTTTATTGCTTCACGCAGAACCGCCTACGACCGACAGGTGGCGCAGATCGATGAGGAATTCGGCAGGCTGATCGCCAAACTCGACAAGCTCGAAGCCCTCGCCAACAGTTACCTGATCTTCACCGCCGATCATGGCGAATTGTTCGAGCGCGGCTTTTCAGGGCACGGGTTTCAATTTATGTACGAAGGCGCTCTGCACACGCCCTTATTGATCCACGCGCCTGGGCAAGCCTCCCGCGTAGACATCCACACCCCCACCAGCGCAGTAGATTTGCTGCCCACCCTGCTCTGCATCACAGGCAAAGACATCCCAACAGATATCGATGGCAAGGTTCTGCCAACGTTTGGCGGTGATGAAGACGCCGAGCGCCCCATCTTCTCCGTGTATGCGGTGGACAACTCGGCTTTTGGTCCGCTGAAAAAATGTGTCATCGCCATGAGAAAGGGCGCACACAAACTCATCGCGTATCTGGGTTACAAAAATTACGATGAGGTCTTCGAGCTGTACAACATCGAAACCGACCCCGAAGAATTGTTCGACCTCGCCGCCAAAGAATTGGACCTGTTTTCGATGTTGAAGCAGGAATTCAAGGCCCACCTAGAAGAGGCGAACAAACCGTTTGCTAAAACATAAGTCGTTTCATCAAAATAGAGGCAACGTGAACGTTGCATCACAAAATCAAGTCTGCGATAGAATCACCGCATGACCCTCTCCCCTGATTTTCTTCATGAACTAAAAAAGCGCTTCACTGGCGACCTGCGGCTTGATCCTGCGTCACGAACCTTATATTCCACCGACGCATCCATGTACCAGATCGAGCCGTTGGGCGTTGCAATTCCCAAAACGCAGGACGATCTACAAGCCGCTGTTGAACTCGCGGCGAAATATGCCATTCCCATTTTGCCGCGCGGTGCAGGGTCATCCCTCGGCGGGCAGGCCATCGGCGAAGCCCTGATCCTGGATTGCTCACGCCATCTGGATTCCATCCTCGAAATTGACCCTGACTCTCAAACTGCGACTGTGGAACCAGGCGTCGTTCTTTCCACGCTGAATGCTGCCTCTGCCAAATTTGGCCTGACCTTCGGCCCCGACCCTGCTTCTGCCGAACGCGCCACGATGGGCGGGGTCATTGGCAATAACGCCACGGGTGCGCATTCCATTCTGTACGGCATGTCTGCAGACCATTTGGTTTCAGCGGACGTGATCATGGCAGATGGGAGCCTTGCAGTCTGGAACAAAATCGTTTTGGAGGAAAGGGAAAAGAGGAAAGACGATTCACTTCTTTCCTCTTTCCTCTCCACAGCACTTGATATCCGCGAAAAATATTCAGAGGCTATCAAACAAAACTTCCCCAAAACCTGGCGCAATTCGGCGGGTTACAGGCTGAATTATCTTTTGCCGTGGAGTCCATCCGCCCCGCCGCAGTGGATCGGCGATTCATATCCAGCGAACCTGCAACCTTCCATCTTCAACCTTGCAACGCTTCTCGCTGGTTCCGAAGGCACGCTGGCGGTGATGCAGCGTGCCACGGTGAATCTGGTCAAAAAACCGAAGCACACGATCCTGGGAGTGCTGGCTTATCAAAGCATTGCCGATGCCTGTGATGATGTTCCGCGCTTGCTGGAATTCAAACCCAGCGCCATTGAGTTGATTCCGCAGATGATCATTCAACTGGCTCGCGGTGTCCCTTCATTTGCCCGCCAAATGGGTTGGATGACGGGAAACCCTGCCGCGGTGCTGGTCATTGAATTTAGCGGGGATCAACCGTCGGCTTTGAAAGAGGCGGTTCGTCGTGTCGGCAATGTCATTACGATCGCCGAGTCGCCCGAGGAACAGGCTCGTGTATGGAACATCCGCAAGATGGGATTGGGAATTTTGGATTCGCGCCCGCAAGCTGCAAGGCCTGCCGCATTCATCGAAGATTGCGCGATCCCCGTGGAACGATTGGGCGAATTTGTGCGTGAGATCGAGCGGATTCTGCGCGACCATCACACCGAAGGTGGAATTTACGCGCACGCTTCGGGTGGTTGTTTGCACATTCGGCCGATTCTAAATCTGCATCTTGGCGAGGGTGTGCGGGCTTTGCGGAGCATCGGCGGACAGGTTTTGCAATTGGCGCTGCGACTTGGCGGCTCGATGAGCAGTGAACATGGCGATGGGATCGCAACAGGCGAGTGGATCGAAAAAACATACGGTGCAGAAGTGACCAAAGCCATGCGCACCTTGAAACACGCCGCCGACCCCAGAAATATTTTGAACCCGAAGAAAATGTTCGATGCGCCGCCCATGGATACAAATTTACGATATGGCGAAAATTATCAGGCGAAGACCTGGGTTCCATCTTTGCATCTCGATCATGAGCGCGGGCTGGCAGGTGCAATCGAGCACTGCAACGGTCAGGGCGTATGCAGAAAAACCAACGGGGTGATGTGTCCCTCTTTTCAAGCGACTCGCGACGAAGCCAATTCAACACGCGGCAGGGCAAATCTTCTGCGCGGGTTAATTACCGATTACCACTTACCTTCCGCAGAAAACGCAAGGCAGAAAGAACTCATGCAGGCCACCTACCAAGCCCTTGATCTTTGCCTTGCCTGCAAAGGCTGCACCTCCGAATGCCCCAGCGGCGTGGATATGCCGAAGTTGAAATACGAGTTCATGAACGAGTATTACAAAACCCATCGCAGACACCTGCGTGATTATTTGTTCGGATATTTCCATGTGGTTTCGAAATGGCTTGCGCCTGCGGCACCGCTGGCAAATGCGTTCATGCAAATGAGCTGGGCTCAGAAACTGATCGCCCGCACAACGGGGATCACAGAGAAGAGGCCGTTCCCATTATTTGCAAAGAGAAGCAGCGCACAGAAAGCATACCCCAATGCATGGAAAAATGGAAAAGCCGTCATCTTTTTATCGGATGTGTTCTCGCGCTATCTTGAACCTGAAGTGGAACAAGCTGCCTTTGAACTTTTGCATGCAGCAGGGTACGAGGTGAAAACACTGCCCATCATCGGCTCGGGGGCATCTCTGCTTTCAAAGGGATTCGTTGACGCGGCGCGAAAACATGCCGAAAAGGTTCTCAGTGAAATTCATGCGCTTGATCCCGATTCAACGTTGAGCGTGGTCGGATGCGAACCGCCAGAAGTGTATTGCCTCAAGCATGAATATTCGGCTTTGCTGCCAAATCGCCGCACGGAACTCGAATCCATTTCCAGGCGGGTGTGGCTGGTGGATGAGTTTTTGTTACGGGATGAAAACCTCGAAAGACTGGTACAGACAGGGAAAACTGCCCCCCACAGTGAGGTCATCCATTTTCATCCGCACTGCCACCAACGCGCTGAAGGGCTTTCAGAAGACGGCCTGCCCAATGGAACCGCCGCCACCACGGAATTGCTGCGCCGCTTCGGCTTTCAAGTGAATCTGCTGGACACAGGCTGCTGCGGCATGGCGGGCACCTTCGGCTACGATGCAAACCATTATGAGCTTTCAATGCAGGTCGGTGAATTAAAGTTATTTCCAACGATCAGGGAATTGGGATTGGGGAATGGGGATTTGGCTTCTTCTGGCTCGGCTTGCAGATTGCAGATCAAGCAGGGAGTTGGGAAGACCGCGGAGCATCCGTTGGTGGTGATTGCGAAGCGCATCTCTCCAAACGGATAAAGAAAATCCCGCCCCGTAGAAATCTACAGGGCGGGATTTTTGTATTATCAATTTTTTCGTCTACTCTTGCGAGATCGTGACGCTTTCCATTGCATCACCAATAAAGCTGGGATTTTGCTGGGGATCGCGAAGCGTGAGTGAATTGACAACATCCATGCCGCTGACAACCTGACCAAAAATGGTGTAGCCGCCGTTCAGCCATTCAGCAGGGCCAAAGGTGATGAAAAACTGGCTGCCATTTGTGTCAGGACCAGCGTTGGCCATCGCCAAAATGCCAGGCTTGTCAAAGGTCAGGTCGCTATATTCGTTGACAAACTCATAACCAGGTCCGCCCATGCCCGAACCTGTGGGGTCACCGCCCTGCGCCATGAATCCTTCCAAAACACG
>DAOQID010000022.1:15247-39258 GCA_035339375.1 Anaerolineales bacterium
GTTGCTTCAACGACGGCTGGTTCAGTGGCAAGCGGTGCAGAGGTCGCTGGAGCAGACGGGGAGAGGGAACAGGCGAGCGAGGCGATCACCAAAACAGCGACCGCAAATTGGATCTTGATATTTTTGTACATGAAAACACTCCTTGAGAATTGAATTACAGGGGGCTATTTTATGAAGATAATGAAAATCCCGCCACCCCAAATGCCACAGCCACATTGAACGAGCGTTTCTGTCCGTGCATGGGAATGTGAAAAACCGTGTCAGCAAGCTCAAGCAATTCAGGGTCAACCCCAGTCACTTCACTGCCAAGCAGCATCACAACGGGGGATGGGAATTGAAACTCAGCATAACGCGAAATGGGAATCGAGCGCTCGTCTTCTTCCAGAGCAACAACTTTCCAACCTTCCAACTTTAGACCTGTAACCAACTTGACCGAATCTTTGTGATGGCTCCAGGTCACAAATTCATCTGCGCCGAGGGCGGTCTTGCGAACGGCATCCACTTCGGGCGTGGGGGTGATTCCGCACAGGTAGGCATGGCTGAACCCAAATCCATCCGCGCTGCGCAGGATCGAACCAACATTCCATGCCGAGCGGATGTTATCCAACAACACAGCTTTCATTTCCTTCGGTTTACTTCTTTCTTCATCCACAACAGCCTCTTTTTGGATCTGTCTCCCCAACACGACGCGAGTCTCTCCCAGGCAATGCGGGCAGCGCACCCCAAAGGAATGTCCAATTGTGATTGGGTAACGCAATCCGCAACTTTGGCACACTCGAACTTCAAAAGATACATATGACATGCCCCGATTATATTCGCTTGTACACCAAACCCCAGCCTGATAATTTTTGACTGGCAATTCAGACAACAAGCGGTAAAATTAAAAGATGCAGACAACTAGACAGCTGGTGCCAGAATTTATCTATGATAAATTTCGCAATAACGAGATAAGCGGGGTCTTTCAAGGTGCCGCCATGTTTGTTGACCTTTCGGGCTTTTCAACCATGACAGACGCCCTTTCAGCACACGGCACACATGGCGCCGAAGTTCTGGCGAATATGATGCGTGTGGTCTTCGAGCCGTTGGTGAATGCCGTGTACGAACAGGGCGGATTTGTGATCGGATATGCCGGGGATGCGTTCAATGCTGTTTTTCCCACCGAGCAGGATGCAGGTCAGACCATGAGGCGTTGTCTGGCAGCGGCAGTCCAAATGCAGGCTCACGCCAAAGCCAATCAACTTGCATCCACACCTTATGGAGATTTCTCCATCCGCATCAAGGTGGGGATTGGGTATGGACAGGTGACCTGGCAGATCTTCAAGTCCATCAATGGAAAACGGGCCAGTTATTGGTTCCGTGGTGAAAGCCTTACGGGGGCTGTTCTTGGTGAAGAACGCGCATACGCAGGCGAGATCGTAGCCGACCCGATCTCTTACAAACTCATCAGCGATATTGTGGAAGTTCGACCCGTGCAGGAATGTTTTCTCATCGAAAAGGTGATTGCCGACCTGCCTGCGGCGCTTCCTGTTCCAATGCCCGAGCCTGCCGACGACCTCGCAAGCATTTTCCTCGCTGACACAATTGCCCACCTGCCCATTTCTGGCGAGTTTCGTCAGGCCATGAACCTTTTCATTGATATTCCTGTCAACATTTCAGATCAGGCCTTGATCACGCCTTTTATGGAAACGGTTTATCTTTTGCAGGAACAATACGGCGGCGTTTTCCTGCGCCCCGATCTTGGCGACAAAGGTTTCAACCTGCTCATGTTCTGGGGCGCGCCCATCGCCTACGAAAACGATGTGGACCGGGCGTTGAATTTCATCATCGAACTGGCCACCCGAACTCGCATCACATTGCGGGCTGGCATCACGTATCACATGGCTTATGCAGGGTTTATCGGTTCAAGCAAACGCGAAGATTACACCGCCTATGGATGGGGCATCAATCTGGCTGCCCGCATGATGGAACATGCAGGTCAGGGCGAGTATTGGATGTCTGAAGAAGTGGCCCGCCGTGCTGAAAAACATTTCAACCTCAACTTCCTGGGGGAACATCATTTCAAAGGTTTCAAGCAGGATCAAAAGGTCTTTAGCCTGCTCGGAAGAAAAAACATTGTTGAAACCGTGTATCAGGGCCAACTGGTTGGGCGCGAAAAAGAAATGGAAACTTTGCGCTCTTTTACAGAACCCATCCATCGCGGAAATTTTGCAGGTGTGATGGTTTTGCAGGGCGAGGCAGGCATGGGGAAGAGCCGTCTCATCCATTCTTTTCAGTTTTCAGAATATTTTACTGAACACCCCGCTCGTTGGGTCGTTTGCCAGGCCGATGAGATTCTGCGCCTGCCATTCAATCCATTCAAAGACTGGTTGAAAAAGCGTTTTGAATTACTGGAAGGCCAGCCCGATGAAATCAACGCAATTGCCTTCAACCGCAACCTGCAGGAACTTGCCAACATCACCCCAGACCCCGAACTGGCCGCGGAACTCATCCGTACCCGTTCTGTGCTTTCCGCCCTCATTAACATCACCCAGCCCGACTCCCTGTATGAAAGCCTTGATGCGAAAGGCCGCTACGACAACACCCTGATCGCCTTAAGTGCTTTGTTGCGCGCAGAAAGTCTGCAAAGGCCACTGGTCCTCTTCCTCGAAGATACGCATTGGATGGATAACGACACTGGTAATTTCCTTTCCTACTTCATGCGCACCCTGCTGGCGGAATCTGAAAAACAATACCCCATCGCCATCATCACCACCCAACGCCCCGAAGGCAATGAAAATTGGGAATTGGATGGAACTTACGCTCACCACATCAAATTAGAGAAACTTCCAGCCGCCAGCATTGCCCATCTGGCGAAAAACATCGTAGACCATCCGATCTCAGCATCCCTGCTTGAGCTTTTGAATTCCCGCACCGATGGCAATCCTTTTTTTGCCGAGCAGGTTTTGCGCTATCTCACGGAACATAACGCATTGAGCCTGAATGAAGAAGGGGAATATATTGCCAATCAAGCCGAGAATATCTCCCTGCCAACCGATGTACGCGCCGTGCTGGTGGCACGCCTCGACCGTTTAACCAAGCAGGTGAAAGAGGCAGTACAAACCGCTTCAGTGCTTGGCCGCGAGTTCGAAATCCGCGTGTTGGGTTTGATGCTGAAAAATGATAAAAGGCTTCTATCTCATGTGGCACAAGCCGAAAGCGCCAACATCTGGACCCCGCTCAGCGAAATCGAATTCATCTTCCGCCATGCCCTATTGCGGGACGCCGCCTACTCCATGCATTTGGTCGCACGTCAACGCGAATTGCATGGGCTGGCAGTTTCTGCCATGGAAACGATCTATCACGAGGATCTTGAGCCACACTACGGAGAATTAGCCTATCACGCAGAAAAAGCGGCCCTGAACGAGAAAGCGCTTCACTACCTTAATCTGGCAGCGGATTCAGCGTCACAGGCATATCAAAACGCCCAGGTTATTGATTATCTCACCCGCGCCCATAACCTACTGCCGCAAAATAGCCAACATGAACGTTTTGAAGTTCTGTACAAACGCTCCATTGCATATTCCATTATCGGCAATCGAAGCAGCGAGGATATGGACCTCACCGCCCTTGAAGAAACAGCTTCTGCGCTTAGAGACAACACCAAACTGGCCAGAGTATTAATGCGACGCACCTATTATTTTGCCACGCAAGGTGAAAACTTCATGGCGATCTCATTTGGTGAGCGCGCTGCCACACTGGCCCAATCAGTCAATGACATGGAGACATTGGGAGAGGTGTACAACTTCCTGCCCAGTGCATTTACACGCGTGGGAAGTTTGAAAGAAGCCTTTGAATGCGCTCAGAATGCCCTGAAGCTTTCACAATCCACAAACAACCGCCTTGGGGAAGGCAATGCCCTGACTTCGCTGGGATTAATTGCACTCGAAAATAAGGGACCCTCCGAGGCTTATCAATATCAAGCCAACGCTTTGAAGATCGCCCGCGAATTGGGGAATCGTGACCTGGAAGCAAAAGTACTTAATAATCTGGCTAATTTAATCGGCTTGTCTAACGGTGACTATTCCACCGCCCGTGACTACTTCGAGCAGGCGCAGGTAATTTACCAGGAACAGGGAAGAATGTATCCTTCCGGGCTTGCGCTGACCAACCTTGGCTGGGTTTCCAACATGCTTGGAGATTATGAAACAGCCCTAACCTACCATACGCGTGCCCTTACCATTGCACGTGAAGTAGGAAATAAAACCCAGGAAATGTACACACTCATCAACCTGAGCGCATCCACATTTGGCAAGGGAAACAATCCCAACGCTGCAATCTATTGGGCTGAAAAAGCGCTGTGGCTTTCAGAAAAAATCGCCGACCAAATAGGCACCGCATGGTCATTTTTTTATCTTGGCTATGGGTACATGCTGGGCAAACAGTACCCTGCCGCCCGTCAGGCATTTGAAAGCTCGCTAAAAATCAGGGAAGGACTTGACGCAAAGGTACTAACAGCCGAATCCCAAGCTGCGATTGGGCAAACTCTGTACGAATTAATGGACATTGAAGCCGCCTTCATCGAGGTTGAGAAAGTTTTGGAATATATGCAAGAAAATCCAAACCTTGAAGGCGCAGAGGAACCCCTACGTGTAATGCTCACATGCTATCTCGTCTTAAAAGAAAAAAGAGACCCACGCCATAAAAACATTTTGCAAAACGCAAATCTGCTTTTGGATACGCAGGTCTCAAAATTACGTTCAGATGAGGCACGTCACGTCTACGTGGAAAATGTCCCCTGGCGACGCATGCTCAGGAAATATTACAAGGAAACGCAGTAACTCTTAAGGCCAATGACCGATCGCGGGATCGCCGTCTGTTAATTCAAAACGGTTGTTCTTGATCTCACCTGTATAGTAGTAGGGATTTCCATTCCCGTCAAAAATGATCAACTTTGAAGAGCCAATATTCGGAATGGTGACAAAAAATCTCTGATTGATGTACTGTCCATTCTTTTTGATGGAGAAGTTGTTGATCCAGGTAATGGGGTTACCGTCCACCATGTTGGCAGGCAGGCCTTCGACACTGAGCTTCTCAACATCGTAATCGCCATCATCCACGATATCAATCGTGATGTCTGATTCAGAGACTTTATCCTTCTCGATCTTGTATTTTTTATTATTATCCTTATCCTTCTTCACCTTGCCTGGCACAACGACTTTGTTTTGCATGGGGACTCTCCTTGGGAATGGGATGATATGTCAAAATCCACCTTTGGGGTGGCGTATTTCAAAGACGGGCATATTATATCGCCTGTCATTACTAACCAATAAACCAAATAAGCGTTCTATGGATTTTTGCCGCCAGATCTCAAAATCATGGCTGCGCCGGAGGCTCCATAGAGAGTCATAAGCGCTATCCAGGTCCAGGTCTCTGCAGTTGCCCAATTGACCTTCTTTTCAGGCGGCACCACTGCGTCCACTAGAAGCAGGCCAATGATTGCACAGGCACCAATTACCAGCAGAGTCAGACCGATGGTTTTCCATTCCAGTTTGGAAGCCTGACGGGTAATCAGAAATATCCCAACGGCGGGCGTAATGAAAACAACGCTGTACATCTGTCCGTGAAATGCATCAATGGGCCAGGGCCAAAACGCAGATACTGCGGTTGGGGCGATCAACAGTGCAAGTCCGTATAGCCCGAACAAGGCTGACAACCCCAAGGCATAATTCCGCCACGTCGCAGGGGTTGGGGTGGATTCTGCTGGCGCCCACGCTCGATAAAGCCACAAATGATAGGCACTGTTTAGAGGCAAAACAACATACAGGAGAAACCAGATCCACGGCTGCCATCTCTGCAGATCAAACTGGTCAAGATGGAACAGCGAAACGCCCAGAACAATCGTTGTGAAAATAAAAATCATCGGAAGGACGATCCGTCCGGGCGACCATCGCCCATAAAATGCCATGAACCCCGCTGAAACAAAGGAACCAAGATACACTGTCCCGACAAAACGGCCATTGAACGGAGCAATGACCCAGGGCCACTGCTCCCGTGCAAGGGCTGGCAAAAAGAAAAGTCCGCCGCCCGTTACGATCAGGACGAGGACTTCCAACCAGGTAATGCTGCGCAACAAAGACGAAATAGGTGGGTTTGCAGAATCCAACTGTGAATTTCTCATCATATGCTCCAATCAATAATTTAGGTTCTACAATAGTAGCAGGATCAGCCCGACAATTAAATAGGGCCGCTGTTATCCGCTTCTGGGATTCATCTTATGCAAGGAATCCAAGTACAGGTCTTCCACTTTTTTTCTGGCCCAGGGGGTCTTTCGCAGAAACTTCAAACTTGATTTTATGCTGGGGTCATTGGTAAAGCACTTGATCTCGATACGCCTGCCCAATTCTGCCCAGCCATAATATTCCGACAATTGAGTGACGATCATTTCAAGGGTGATTCCATCAGGGATGTTTTTAGGGCGGTCTGAATTCATTCTACAGTCCTTTTACTCTGCTGCAGGCAGAGGTTCAAGATTAATGAGCTGCGAGACAGTTACCAGGGTATATCCCTTGCTCTGCAGATAATCAATCACCAAAGGCAGGGCTTCAGCCGTATGCCAGCCCCTCCCATTTCCATGCATAATGATGATCGAACCGTTTTGCACTGTCCGTTGAACCTCAGCCAGGATCGTTGCCGCATCGAAGGTCGGATCAGGGTCTCCGGTGACCGAGTCCCATTGCACTGCATACAACCCATGTTCAGAAACAATCTGCAAGGCAGTATCGTTATAAAACCCGGATGGAAAGCGAAACAGGTGCGAACGTTTCCCCGTCAATTGGAACATCATATCCTCGGTCATGTCAATTTCCTGCCCCATTTGTTCCGCGGTCAAGGTTGTAAAATCGGCATGACTCCATGAATGGTTACCCAATTCAAAATTCGGGTTGGCCCCCAACAACCGCGTTTCGTCAGGATGGGTACGCATCCAATCACCGCCCATAAAAAAAGTGGCAGGGACGTTATACCGCTGGAGAACATCCACAATCCCTGCATCATACCCTGCCGGGTATAAGGGATCCTGGCACATATCGAAGGTTAAAGCCACGTATGGGAGAGTCCAGTCACCGCTGGTGACGAGAGCAGCAGGCGGAGTTGGGGTTAGGTATGCAGTTGCCGTTATCGTAGGGACCGGGCTGGGCGTGAAAGAAGCTGCGACTGTAGGTGTGACATCAGGAGTGGACGTTACAAGCGATTGAGGCGCGGCGCAGGAAACTACAAACAATCCGATCACGCAAAATACAATGGCTTTTTTTCCCATTTCCACTACTCCCAAGTCCACTTGTTGTGACCACGCCCAGAGAAAACTTCTAAGGCGCTGGGCTGGACATTTCGAAGTAATCAAACAAAGCAGGGATGGTGGTGCTGATGCCATCCACATTCTGGCCTGCCAAAACACCCACTTGGAGGGGAGTCATATCACTTTCATGTGCCCCGACTTTATAAAACACCTTGCCATCACCGCTGATCTCAAAAATATAACTGGTCGCCTTGCGGGTCAAGCGCAAGACTACCGCATTGTTCTTATAAGATTGGGCAAAATTGGGCGGCACGATCAATCCCCGCCCGTAGTAATTCATGTAGAGCCCCCGGCTCACACACCCGCCGCCGCGGCAATATCCCTGCCCGGCCTGAATGAAGTTGTTGTTATCTTGATAAACGACCAGCCCGGCAAATTGAAAATTCTGATCAGGTTCAAAGGTCAGGATGGTTTCGATCTGGAAATCCCCCGCCGGGGCAGGCCTGAGGAGAATATTCGTCATGGTTTCAGCGTTGACCGATCCGCGCCCGCCAGCGATGCGCAACGATCCTGGAACCTTGTCCAAACTCCATTGTCCGGGAATCTCTCGCAACCAGGTCCACCCAGGTTGAAGAATGTCATCGAAATCATCTCGAAAATAGACAGGGTCAACGGTCGGCACTATGGGTGTCTCTGTTGTTTGAAGCACTGGAGCAGCAGTTGGGGTATTTGTGGAAACGTCCGGAGGGGTAATCTCCAACGGAGTTGATGTTGTTGTGGCATTACCACTGCACGCACCTGTCACAAGCAACACAGCAATGAAGACAAAAATTCCGATAAGGCTTTTCGTGGTTTTCATCCTGTAAATTATAAAGCCGATTGTATGGAAACCCCAACCCACCTTGTTTTTACGTGTTCATAAAAAAACAGCGGATACCATTTCGGCATCCGCTGTTTTGGAAGAGGCTCAAATCATCCCTTGAAGAAGTTTGAAATAAAGAACCAGATATTGGCAGGACGTTCCGCAAGGCGGCGCATGAAATACGGGTACCAATGCGTCCCAAATGGAACATACACACGGACCGGGTATCCTTCTTTCACGAGTCTTTCCTGCAAGTCACGGCGAATGCCATACAGCATCTGAAATTCAAGGCCATCTTTGGGAAGGCCGACTTTATCAGCGTATTGTTTTGCAAAGGCAATGCGTTTCTCGTCATGTGAAGCGATCGCTGGGATGGCAGGGAAACGGCCATCTGCTGAAAGTTTCGTTTGAAAGGCAAGGGAGGCGTCGATCAGTATTTTGGTCAAGAGATCGTAATTCGCATCCACATCTGCTTTTCTTGGAAAAGCCTTCTCAGGCGGTTCTTTATAAGCACCCTTCACCAGACGAATGGTGATCTGATCCTGTGTCAGGCGGCGGGTATCGGCTTCAGCGCGATAAAGATAGGACTGAACCGCCATGCCCACATTGGTATAACCCTTCTCACGCATCATGTAATATAGGTTGATGGTTTTATCAGTATAGGGCGTATCTTCAATATCCACGCGGATGAATGTGTTGTTCTGCCGTGCCCGGGCCAGGATTCTCTCAAGGTTTTCAGCACACAAGTTTTCGTCGAGGCCCAGACCGATCTGTGTCAGCTTGATGGATACGTTACCGCGCAGCGTCGCTTCGGCGCCAATGGCATCCAGTGTGGCAAAAATATCATCTGTGGCTTGTTGTGCTTCTTCTGGTGTATTCGTATGTTCCCCCAAATGATCGAGCGTGGCGTTAATCCCCTTTGCATTTAATTCCTTGACAACCCGTACGGCGTCGCTCAGATTGGTGCCAGCAACAAAACGGGATGCGGCACGCCAGGCAAAACTCCAGTTCGTAATCAGGTTTTGTGCCCAGGCTGCTTTGGAGAGGTAGATAAAGAAAGAACGGAGCATTTCGGTCCTTTTTGCGAGAAATATAGAGCAGTTAATGTATTTTAGCACAAGCGCATGGTTTGGTGTGTTATACTTTTTTCCGTGATATTTGTCATTTCTTGGAGGTTCTGTGAGAAATCGTAATACCAACACAATCCTTCGGGGTGTGTCGATTCTATTTTTGACTGCCGCGCTCGTACTCAGTATCATCTCCCTTATTACCTACAGCCGCCAAAGGAATAATTACCCAGCCAGCATGACCATTGCCGGCGTACCCGTCGGCGGGTTGACCCCAGTTGAGGCATCCCAGCGCCTGCTCGAAGTGTACACCTCACCCGTGGAATTGCTCTACAACGACGCCATCATCCACATTGAGCCTGCCGTGGTGGGTTTCGAGCCCGATATTGAAACCATGCTGGCCGCTGCCGACCTTAGCCGAACGGGCGGTTCATTTTGGGGCGGCTACTGGGATTTCCTCTGGAACCGTACCCCATCTGAAATTGCCATTCCACTCAGCCCGAAATTTTCAGAAGAACGCCTGCGAGAATATCTCCAAAATGAGATTGCCGCACGTTACGATGTCCCCCCCTCCCCGGCTGTCCCCGTTCCCGGCGGGACCGATTTCCTGCCCGGCCAACCCGGGCAGACTCTGGACCTTGAGCGCGCCGTCCTGCTCGTCAACGATGCACTTCGCTCGCCGACCAACCGCTCTGTAGCCCTCACCTTCACCCGCGGGTCGGTCGCACGTCCCACCATCGACAACCTGACCATCCTGCTCAAACAGATCGTGCAGGTCTCCGATTTCGACGGTTTGATCGGCCTGTATATGATGGACCTGCAAACCGGGCAGGAGATTCACTTCGCCATCAACAACAAGGAAGAAATCAGCGTCACACCCGATATCGCCTTCACTGCCTCCAGTACGATGAAAATCCCAGTGGTGGCTTCCTATTTGATCAACCGTGGCAGCAATCTTTCGCCCGATATTGCCAACAGCATTTCACAAACGCTCGGCAAATCAAGCAATGACGCCACTGATGTTGTCCTCTCTGCCATCGAACCCAACCGTGGACCCGTGATCGTGACAGAGAACATGCGCAGTATCGGCCTCGAAAGCACCTTCCTGGCTGGGTTCTTCACCTCCCCGGCCTACCTGCTTCCAGCCATTCCCATCACCCCGGCCAACTCACGCACTGATGTCACCACTGAGCCAGATTCATATTCACAGACCACCCCTTCTGAAATGGGCTCCCTCTTGGCCGATATCTACCAATGCGCCCAAAGCAATGGCGGTGCGCTGATCGCCGCATTCCCCGACAAGGTCAGCCCGCAAACCTGTCAACTGCTGATCGACTTCATGGCCCAGGATAAACTCGGTTCGCTCATTCAAGGCGGCGTTCCAGATGGAACTCTCGTCCCACACAAACACGGCTACGTTCCCGCCGCAGACGGTGTGGTCCACGATACCAGCGATGTGGGCATCGTATACACACCCGGTGGAAACTTTGTCCTCTCTGTCTACACCTACCATCCTGTCACCAACATTTGGGATATCACCAACCCTTTGATCGGGGATATCACGAAAGCCATCTACAATTATTTCAACGTAACAAGCCAGTAAAAATAACCTTACAGTTCAATAACTCTCCGACCCGTCTTCCAACGAAAACGGGTCTTTTTTTCGCACATCGTATATAATTCGACCCATGAGCGCATCGTTGGGATTGTTCCGTCTACAGCAAGTGGATCGTAAAATTGACCGTGCGCGTTCGCAATTGGAGACCATCCGCAAAACACTTGAAAACGACACCGAATTGCGAGAATGCCTCACCCATGCTGAAACCGCCAAAGCTTCTCACCATCATGCGCATCACAACCTCAAAAGCGCAGAAATGGAAGTTGAAACTCAAAAAATAAAAATAGAGCAGGCCGATTCAAGTTTATATGGCGGCAGGGTGCAAAACCCCAAGGAATTGCAAGACCTTCAAAAAGAGATCGTTTCGCTAAAGAAACACCTTGCCACCCTTGAAGAACGCGAATTGGAAGCCATGCTTGCCGCAGAGACCGCCGAGCAAAACCTGCAAGCAGCCAGCACACAACTCGAGTTGATCCAGGCCCGCCTTGGGAGTGAACACACAAAACTGCTCGCGGACCAAAACGCACTGGTAGCCGAACTTGAACAACTGATTGAAGAACGCGAAGCAACCTTATCGCCGCTGGACACTTCCCTGCTCCAAATCTATGAAGACTTGCGCCAGCAAAAACGCGGAATTGCAGTAACAGAGATCACAGACAATTCCTGTGCTGCCTGTGGCGGCACGCTCAACTCCGCCATTCAGCAAAGCGCCCGTTCACAAAAACTCGCAAACTGTCCCACCTGCGGACGGATTTTATATTCAAATTAAACGTCTCCCATGTCTCGATTTGCGATTGACCCCTACTCCTTCTTCGTCGGCTTTATTGCAGCATCCATTTTTTGGCTGCTGGTATCCCGAGCGCGTCCGCTATGGGCCGAGTTGGTTGCGGGTATCAAAGAACAACGTGAAATCGCACAAACCCGCAAATCCAGCACCGTGGAAGAAAATCATCGCCGCATCACCCTGCGCCGCGCACAAGGGATGCATCTCGCCGCACCGCTTTTCTCGTTGGATGAGATCATCCTCGAACCTTTGCTGATAGCCCCGCCTCAAGTTGTACAACCCGGTACACCAGCCAAATTTGAAGATGTAGTTTCACAAACCCTGCCCTACATGCCCATGTGGCCAGAGATCGCCGCTGCATATCATGCGCAAACCCTGACCCTGACACAAGCCTTGTCTGGCAACGCCAACATCGTCATCATGGGCCAGCCCGGCGTCGGCAAAACTGTAGCACTTGCACACCTGGCCTCCCTCGCTGCAAATCGAAGCGCAAAGCTGGAAACGCTCCAAAACGCCGTTCCATTTCTCTATCACGTTGCCAATCTAAAACTCCCGCTGCCCGACCCCAAAAAAGACGTCCTTGCTCCGCTCATTGAAGCAGCATCTGAAAACGCCCCGCTCATGGACCTAAACCGCCTGCCGGGCTTTTTCGAAGGCGCCTTCAAAAGCGGTGAAGCCCTTTTATTGATCGATGGGTTTGACGAAATCACAGCCGAATACCAACAGCTTGTCACCGACTATTTCAAAGCCATTATGCAGGCCTACCCAAAGACACGCATTGTCACTACGGGTGCGCCCGAATATCTTGATGGATTAATTCCGCTTGGCTTTGCCCCATTGGCATTAATGACCTGGTCTCAACGGGAAAATCAGAAATTCATCGAACACTGGGGGGAACTTTGGTCGCAAACCGTGGCGATGGAAGCCTGGGCACAGACTGGTCCTGAACAGGTGGACCCGCTCTTACTTAACACCTGGCTTGGTACTGACAATTTGAATTTATCGCCCCTTGAGTTGACCCTCAAAGCCTGGGGCGCCTACGCAGGCGATAGCCTCGGCCCGCACGTGCTGGAAGCCATTGCCACACACATCCGCCGCATTGCACCTGCCAACACACCACTTGCCGCTCTTGAAACCCTGGCGATGCAGGCGATGGTCAACACCCAACCCATTTTTGATCCACGGGTGGCCCGGGCATGGGTGAAGTCTTTTGAAGTTGCAGAAGAGACTCCCACCGGCGAAGCGACTGAACAAGCCGCGGCTGGAGAAGAGACCGAAGAAAAAGCAGAAGACACCAAACAACTCAAAGGCAAAAAAGTCGAAAAAGTCTCCACACCCACTTCAGGTCTGCTTGGCAAAATGGCAGCCAGCGGATTGTTGGTGGTGTATCCGAATAACAAAATGCGCTTCACCCATTCAGTCTTTGCAGGCTTTTTGGCTGGCCGCGCATTAATGAGCTTCAAAGCCGATGAAACCATCCTCAATCAAGCGGATTGGTCTGGCAAGTATCTGGTGATGCGGTATTTCGCCGCACATGGTGACGCCAGTAAACTGGTGCAGTCTCTCATGGAATTTTCACGCCTGCCCATGCACCGTCCGCTGTTTGCAGCGGCGCGTTGGCTGCGTGATGCCCCGCGCAATGCCCCCTGGCGCGGAAAATTATTCGGCACACTGGCGGCCATTATGCAAAGTGAAGGCCTGCCCCTTAATCTGCGTGGACAAGCCATGGCGGCTTTCGTCGTCAGCAACGATTCAAGCATTACAACCCTCTTCCGTCAGCTTGCGGGCACTCTCTCTTTTGAACTTGTTCATCTGGCCGTGCTAGGTGCAGGTGCCATGCGTGATGCGAAAGCCCTGGAAGTTTTGGAGCGTGCATTGCAGGCACCAAGCACAGCCGTACGCAGGGCGGCCTGCATGGCTTTGGTCTCGGTGGGTACCAATGATGCGTTGGAGACTGTTGCTCACACCCTGCTCAGCGGAGAGGAAGATATCCGCCGCGCCGCCGCAGAAGCACTGGCCAATGATCCGCACGAAGGTTACGCCATGCTGCGTGATGGGGTCACCATTGACGATATTCTCCTGCGCCGCGCTGCCGCTTATGGCCTGAGCCGTGTCAGTGAAGAATGGGCCATTGAACTGCTGAAAAAGATCCAGATCGACGACAAGGAATGGGTTGTTCGCAACGCGGCCACCGAAGTTCTGGACTCAAAGACCAGTGCAGGCTCACTTGCACCGCACAAACTTAAGGCACCATCCGAATCTCCCTGGCTGATCGAATTTGCCGCCAAACAGGGAATGGGTATTTCCCCCGGAGTCCCTGCCACCGATATTCTTTTACTGGCTCTCAAGAGCGATGATGCAGAAACCCGCCTTGCGGCTCTGCCTTATCTCAAATACACCCCCAACGAAGGCGTGATCTCACAGCTTTATGCCGCAATGTACAAGGATGACCATGAATTGCGCGAGGCTGCCTACAATACTTTATGGGAATTGGGAGCCTCCGGTGTGAAGCTGCCAGACCCCAGCCAATATGGATTTGGATAAACATGCTCATAACAAACGCAAAAATCATCACGTGGGAAACCACCAATCAAGTCCTTGAGAACCATGCAATTCTGATCGAAGGGGATCGTATCAAAGAGATCGGCACCACCAAGGCGTTGACGGCAAAATATCCAAAAGCCAAGACCCTCGATGCCCGTGGGCAGTATGTGATGCCGGGCAGCATCTGCGCGCACACACATTTTTACGGCGCCTTTGCACGCGGCATGGCCATCCCCGGGCCTGCACCCAAAGACTTCCCTGAGATTCTGCAGAAGTTGTGGTGGCCTCTTGACCGTTCGTTGGATGCGGAAGCAGTCCGCTTTTCGGCGCTGGTTTGTTTGGTGGATGCGATCAAACACGGCACAACAACTCTGATCGACCATCACGCCTCACCCAACGCCATTGACGGCTCACTCGATATCATCGCCGATGCTGTGGATAAGAGCGGCTTGCGCGGCGTGCTGTGCTACGAAGTAACCGACCGTGATGGCAGTGAGAAAGCCAATGCTGGCATCAACGAAAATATCCGTTTTTTGAAACGACTGGCCAGCAACCCGCATCCGCGCCTCGCTGGAACCTTTGGCCTGCATGCCAGCCTGACGCTTTCGGGCATCACCCTGCAAGCCTGCCGCGCCGCCGTTCCCGAAGGGACGGGATTCCATGTCCACACTGCAGAACATGAGTCAGATGAATATGACAGCCTCGGCAAAAGCCAGATGCGTGTGATCGACCGCCTGCAAAAACATGGGATTCTTGGTCCGAACACCATCACAGCACATGGCATCCACTTTGATGCGCGTGAAATGGAAATTCTCAAAGAGACTGGCACCTGGCTCACCCACCAGCCGCGTTCGAACATGAACAATGGTGTGGGCGTGGCTCCCGTTGAATCGATGCTGCGACTAGGCGTCAAAGTTTGTTTGGGGAACGATGGTTTCTCCAACGCCATGTGGGAGGAATGGAAAGCCGCATACCTCCTGCACAAGATCCACCACCGCGATCCACGCCGCATGGGCGGATATGATGTGACGCAAATGGCGGTTTATAACAATGCCGCTTTGGCAAATCAATTCTTTCCCGCCGCCCCGCTCGGGCAGATCACACAAGGTGCGTTCGCCGACTTGATCTTTGTGGACTATCATCCCTACACTCCGCTGACCGCTGGCAACCTGCCATGGCAGATCATCTTTGGATTTCAGCAAAGCATGGTCACCACTACTATTGCAGCAGGCAAAGTGTTGATGAAAGACCGTGAGTTACTCACATTGGATGAGGCGGAGATCGCCGCCCGTGCCCGCGAAATTGCTCCGCGCATCTGGAAGCGCTATGAAGAAGAAGTAGCAAAAGTAATGTAGCCAGAACGAAATCGTATTTCCATACTTGGAGACTTAATGAACGACTCAAATCTTTTATTATCCATCGCCGTATTGGGCGGCACAGGCAAAGAAGGCAAGGGACTCGCTTTCCGTTGGGCACGCGCAGGGTATCACGTCCACATTGGATCGCGGTCTGCTGAAAAAGCGATTGCCGCAGCGAATGAGATCAGGGAAATGCTCGGGGATGGGATCTCCATCTCAGGGATGAGCAACCCGGAGGCGGCGCGCGATTCGAATATCATCGTGTTAACCGTCCCATATTCCGCGCATCGCGATACTTTGGAATCCGTCAAGGAAGAACTCAAAGGCAAGTTGCTGGTGGATGTAACGGTACCGCTGGTACCGCCCAAAGTTGCCACCGTTCAAATGCCCGCTGCTGGCTCTGCTTCACAGGAAGCAAAACAGATCGTCGGCGAAGAAGTGCAGGTCTGTGCCGCGTTTCAAAATATCTCGCACGAACACCTACTGGATAACTCCGAGGTTGAGTGTGATGTGTTGGTCACAGGCACAAGCAAGGAAGCACGTGCTGAAACCATCAAACTGGTTGAGGCGGCTGGCTTAATCGGCTGGGACGCGGGGCCGCTTGAAAACTCTGTTGTTGTCGAAGGACTTACCAGCGTGTTGATCGGCATCAACAAAAAATACGGTTCCACCCATGCTGGCATCAAGATCACAGGCGCGAAGCGCAACACGTAATTCGTAACTCAAAATTCGGCGTTTCGAATTTTGGGCCGCGCGTTACAGAATTTTATGTCTCTTTCCATCACCCCATTACAAAATATTCCCCTTATCCGCCAAGGCGACAACTTGGCGGATATTCTTGTCGCTTCAATTCAGAATTCGACTATTCAACTTGAAAACGACGACATCCTGGTCCTTGCACAAAAAATCGTCAGCAAATCAGAAGGCCGCATGGTGAACCTTGCCACGGTCACACCATCGCCACAGGCGATCGAGCTGGCTCAAAAAACTGAAAAGGACCCGCGCGTTGTACAACTCATGCTGCAGGAAAGCAACGAGATCGTACGGACACGCATCGGCGCGATCATTGTGGAGCACAAACTTGGTTTTGTGTGTGCCAATGCAGGCATTGACCATTCCAACGTGGCCGGGGACGGCAGCGAGAATGAAGAGTATGTCCTCCTGCTCCCGGAAGACCCCGATGCATCAGCCAAAGCCCTGCGCGACCAGATCAGGCAAAAAACAGGCCTCAACGTCGGTGTGATGATCATCGACTCACATGGCCGCGCATGGAGAAACGGCACGGTCGGAATCTGCATTGGCTTAAGCGGAATCCCTGCCATGATCGATGAACGCGGGTGGAAAGACCTGTTCGGCTACACCTTGAAAATCACCGTCGTTGGCGTGGCCGATGAACTCGCCGCTGCCGCATCTCTAATGATGGGGCAGGCCTCAGAGGGAATCCCCGCTGTGCATGTGCGCGGTTTTCCATACCCCCTCGGTGAAGGCTCACTCAAGGAGTTGATCCGCCCCAAAGAACAGGATATGTTCCGCTAAAAAACTAACACAAATCTTATCCGCAGTTGATACACTCGGTTTGAGAATCAACATCATGAAAAATTTTCCATCAGAATATCTCGACCTGCTCAAAGACGAAACCAGGGCTTACCTATTTCTTGCAACCACCATGTCCGACGGCTCGCCGCAAGTGACACCAGTCTGGTTCAACATGGATGACGAATACATCCTCATCAACACCAACGAAGGCCGCACCAAAGACCGCAACATGAAAGCCCGTCCCAAAGTGGCATTTGTCATTCAGGACCCCGAAACTCCCTACCGCTATATTCAGGTCCGCGGCGAAGTTGCCGAGTTCACAACACAAGGCGCAGATGAACACATCAATCAGCTATCGCTCAAATACGATGACAGGCCCTGGAAATATCGTGAAGGACAAAAGCGGATCATCTTCAAAATCAGACCAACTCACTTTGACCGCCACTGATCTCCACACCTTTCTGCGGACTCGACGCTCGATCCGCCGCTTCAAAACGGACCCTGTGCCTGATACGGTGATCGAAAGCATTCTCTCCACCGCGACATTTTCCCCGTCTGCGCACAACCGCCAGCCCTGGCGTTTTGCCGTCGTAACAGCATCAGCCGTTAAAGAAAAACTCGCCGACGCCATGGCCGTTGAATTTCAACGCGATCTCGAGGCGGATGCGATCTCCCCAGAAAATGTTCAAAGAAAAGTCAGTCGCTCGCGTGAAAGGATCGTTGCCGCCCCTGTGGTCATCATCCTCAGCGTAGACATGACCGATATGGATACCTACCCCGATACC
Organism: Anaerolineales bacterium; assembly: GCA_035339375.1. Classification (GTDB taxonomy): domain Bacteria; phylum Chloroflexota; class Anaerolineae; order Anaerolineales; family Villigracilaceae; genus Villigracilis. The sequence continues at coordinate 33,075 of DAOQID010000022.1, forward strand.
CGTCGCAAAAAAGCTGAATACATCATGGCCACCCAATCCACCGCGAATGCGGGCATGCAAATGCTCCTTGCCGCCCACGCCGAAGGGTTGGGGAGTGTCTGGGTGTGCAGCCCGCTGTTTGCACAGGAAACTGTTCAAAATGTTTTGGGGCTGCCCAGGAGCTGGGAGCCGCAGGCTATGTATTTCCTGGGTTACCCATCTGAAACCCCCGAAGTACGTGAAAGAAAATCCATCAAGGAAATTGTAAAACGTGTTGACGTTCAAAAGTCAACACCGTGAAGCTCAATCCATGAAAATCACTGCCCTCGCGGGCGGAGTCGGTGGCGCGAAACTGGCGCATGGACTCGCCCAAATCCTCCCTTCTCAAGACCTGACTATCATCGTCAATACTGGTGACGATTTCGAACATTTGGGGCTATCCATCTGCCCCGATCTGGACACAGTCTGCTATACCCTGGCTGGGTTGGCAAACCCCGAAACTGGCTGGGGACGTGTCAACGAAACCTGGAACACCATCGCAAATATCGAAAAACTGGGCGGACCGAACTGGTTCCGCCTGGGCGATCAGGATATCGCTACTCACCTTGAACGAACCAGAAGGCTAAAAGGAGGTGAAACCCTTTCTCAGATCACAAAAGATTTTTGCAAAGCGTGGGGAATTCAGCCAACGATTCTGCCAATGACCGACGCACCCGTACGCACGATCGTGGATTCAGATGAAGGCGAGTTGGCCTTTCAGGAATATTTTGTCCACAGGCAATGCGGGCCGAAGGTCAAAGGTTTTCGGTTTGACGGAGTCGAAGCCGCTGAACCAGCTTTCGGCGTGCGCGAAGCGGTCGAATCAGCCGATGCGATCATCATTTGCCCGTCGAATCCATGGGTGAGTGTCGACCCAATTTTGCGGGTCATTCCGCTTCCAAAAAAGAAAATCGTAGCGGTTTCCCCGATCATTGGTGGAAAAACCGTGAAAGGCCCTGCGGCAAAGATGTACGCCGAATTGGGCATTGAGCCTTCCGCGCTGGCGGTGGCGGAACATTATCGAGACCTTTTAAGTGGTTTTGTGTTGGATAACGTGGATGCACATTTATCGGATAAAATCAGGACAAGGACTTTGGTAACAGATACTCTTATGAATTCACTTACAGATCGCGCCCGATTGGCGATGGATGTGCTACACTTTATCGGGAGTTTATAAACATGACACTTTGGGCAATTGTCCCTGTAAAACCTTTACGCCGGGGGAAATCCCGCCTGGCGGGCATGCTGACAGAAGATGAACGAACTGCTTTAAATCAGGAACTGCTGGAGCGGACTCTAAAAACGCTCTCAACCCTGAAAGAATTGGATCAAGTGCTGGTGGTCAGCCGCGACCCTGCCGCATTGACCATTGCACGCAACCACGGCGCCAAGACCGTGCAGGAAGATGGACAGCCGCACCTCAATACAGCTTTGATGCGTGCAACCGTTGTGGCACAGGTCCATGCCACGCAGGGGGTTTTGATTCTGCCAGCCGACCTGCCCCTGCTCACCCCTGATGATGTTTTGACCTTGATCGACCGCGCAGCCAAACCGCCTGTGGTTGTGATCGCGCCCGACAGGCATGGCAAGGGCACAAACGCCCTGTTGATGGTCCCTGCCGGCCAAATTGAATACGACTTTGGCGAGGGTTCATTCCAGCGCCACTGCGAACGCACCAAACAGTCGGGAGCACGGCTGGAGATCGTAGAACTCCCCTCGCTCGGCCTCGACCTTGACCTGCCCGAAGACCTTGAAATGGTACGAAAAATGGAAGCTTTAAAGTGATCGGAAATTAATTGGCCCAGAAGGTCAATGACACCCAAATCTATTTTTCTCAAGGAGAAAAACCCATGACCGAACGTGTTGCCCTGTACCTGCAAGATTCGCACGACCTGCGCGATGGTTTGGATTACGCCAAATACGCAGAAGAAAAAGGATTCGAAGCCGTTTGGCAGGCGGAGAGTCGTTTGGTGCGCGATGCCATTGTGCCGATGGCGGGTTACGCTGCTGTAACCAACAAGATCAAAGTCGGCTCGGGTGTCATCAACAACTGGACCCGCAACATTGGCCTGCTGGCCGCCACTTTTCTGACACTGGATGACCTTGCTCCAAATCGTGTCATCTGTGGATTGGGCGCATGGTGGGACCCGCTAGCCAAAAACGTAGGCATTGACCGCCGCAAGCCGCTGACCGCGATGAAAGAAACGGTCATCGTGATGAAGAAGCTGCTCAACATGGAACGCGTTTCCTTCGATGGTGAGTTCATTCATGTCAATGGAATTGAATTGGATGTGGTCTACGGCCGCCGCGAACCGCGCAATGTCCCCATCATGATCGGCGCCACAGGCGACCAGATGATGGAACTGACAGGCGAGGTGGCAGACGGTGCCGTGCTCAACTATTGTGTAGCCCCCGAATATAACGACCGCGCCATGGAACTCCTTGAAAAAGGCCTGAGAAAATCGGACCGCAAGATGGAAAACTTCGACCGCCCGCAGCTCATCGTCTGCTCGGTGGATGAAGACCACGACAAAGCCATCAACTATTCCAAGATGTTGCTCTGCCAGTACATCGCCCAGCAGCCTCACATTGCCAAAGCCTCGAATGTTTCAGACGATGTCGTCCAGCAGATCCAGTCCATTTTAGGCTGGCCTGCCACCAAGGAACAGGTGATGAAAGCCAAAGACCTCGTCCCCGATGAACTCGTCCACAAGATCACAGCTTCAGGTACACCCTCCGAAGCCCGCGCCAAAGTCGCTGAATACACGAAGCGCGGATGCACCTGCCCCATTCTCTACCCTGTCGGCGGCAATTTCAAACTCCTCATCGACACCTTCGCACAAAGCTAGCCCGCAGGCAAATGTCATAAGCAACACATGAGCCACGTCACTTGACGTGGCTTTTTGATTCAACTATCCTACCTGCCGATAGACCGACCAGTCGGTCTAGGGATCATGAAACCAAATTCACCCACCCTCTCCCCGCAGGAAACCCGTGAACGCATCCTTGAAGCGGCCGTTACAGTCTTTGCCAGCAAAGGCTATCACGACACCAAAGTGGATGACATTGTCAGCGAATCCAACACCTCCAAAGGCTCGTTCTACTTTCACTTCCCAAGCAAACAGGATATTTTCCTCGCGCTCGTGGATACCTTTGCCGACCTGCTGGAAACACGACTCAAAGACCGCCTCTCTGCTTCGACCTCTGGCCTGGAACGTGTTGAACTGGCATTACGCGTCTGTTTGGAGACCTTCGGCCAATACCGCGCCCTGGCAAAGATTGCCCTTGTTCAGGCCACTGGCCTTGGTGCTGCTTTTGAAGAAAAAAGGCGCACTGTAAACGAACGGTTCATCCAATTTATCAAGGAAAACCTAGACGCAGCCGTAACCGATGGAAGCATCCCCGTGTTGGATACCGAAGTGACCGCCAGCGCGTGGATCGGCGCCCTGAACGAAGTTGTCATGCGTTGGATCTACACAGGCCAGCCCGACCCTGAACGGTCACTGCCAGCCTTGAGAAAAATATTTTTGTTAAGTCTTGAAATCCCAATAGAGAGAATCAATCAATAAGATGTAACGCGGACTTCAGTCCGCAATTCACAAAAAAAAGCGGACTAAAGTCCGCGTTACAAAACACCTTAGGAGAAAAAGAATGAGAAGAATCAGATCCTTGTTGGCATTCGTCATCATTGCATTATTGGCTGCGGCCTGCGCGCCCGCTACCACAGCACCGCAGGAAACAGTGACCTTGAAGATCGCCGTCCTGCCCATTATCGACACACTGCCGATGTACGTTGCGCAGCAGGAAGGTCTATTCGCCAAACACGGCGTCAATGTGGAGTTCGTGCCCGTGGCCTCTGCTCCGGAGCGTGATCAACTTGTTGGGGCTGGTCAGGCCGACGGTATGGTCAACGAAACGATTTCGGTCATGTTGTTCAACAAGGAAAAAGTGCAAGTACAAGCGGTCCGCTACGCATTGCGCCCCACCGAAAATGCAGGCCATTTCTTCATCATCGCCTCCGCCAAGAGCGGGATCACCGATGCGCAAGGCTTGAAGGGAATTGAGATCGGTGTTTCGCAAGGCACAATCATTGAATATGTCACCGAAAGACTCTTGCAAGCTGAAGGGTTGACGAGCGACGAGATCAAAACCATCGCCGTTCCAAAGATTCCCGACCGAATGGCCCTGCTCGCATCAGGTGAATTGAACGCAGGCGTGCTCCCAGACCCGCTAGGCGCACTGGCAGTGCAGCAAGGCGCAGTCATTGTCCTTGACGACTCCAGGCACCCCGAATATGGTTTCAGCGTCATCTCCTTCCGCAAAGAAGTCATTGATGCAAATCCCGCTGCCATCAAGGCGTTTCTTGCAGCCATCGAAGAAGCGACAACCATGCTCAACAGCGACTCAAAAAAATACACCAGCGTTTTGAGCGACCAGAAACTTGTCCCACCGCCGCTGCTTGCCAGTTACGCAGTTCCGCCCTTCCCCACCGCAGGTGTGCCCACCGAAGCGGAATGGAGCGACGCACTGGCATGGGTGAAGGAAAAGGGAATGCTGACCACAGATGTTTCCTATGCAGATTCGGTCAACGCAACGTTTCTTCCTTAACCGATAACTGAACCCGTTATAATGAATTGACAGTCACCCGTGGAGGTGACTGTCAATTTTTGAAGCAGACATGATCACGGTTTCTTCACTCACTTTCAATTACGCCAACAACACCCCCATTTTCCAGGATTTCAACTGGCAGGTTCAACGCGGGGAGACTTGGGCCATCCTCGGCTCTTCGGGCTGCGGAAAAACAACCTTGCTTTATCTATTGGCTGGCCTGCGTTTTCCCTCCAAAGGCCAAATTGAAATTGACGGAGAACGCCTCACCCGTCCGCGCCCGCACAGTGGATTGATCCTGCAGGATTATGGTTTACTTCCATGGGCGACCGTGCAGGAGAATGCAGGTCTTGGATTAAAGGTCCGCGAGTTTTACGGAGAAGATGGGAAACACGCGCCAAAAAACTTTCAGCCTGAAAACAATGTGGCGCACTGGCTCACGCGGCTGGGATTAAGCGAAGTCGCCGACAAATACCCATCTCAAATCTCTGGTGGGCAGCGTCAACGCACTGCAATCGCGCGCACGCTGGCACTTTCGCCAGACCTGCTGTTGATGGACGAGCCATTTTCATCACTTGATGCCATCACCCGCGAAGACCTGCAAAACTTGACCCTCTCTCTGTGTGAAGAACAAAAATTGACTCTGGTCATCGTCACGCATTCCATCGAAGAGGCTGCATCACTGGGTGGGAAAATCCTCCTGCTTGGGTCATCACCACGCGTTTTTGAGAATCCAACCGTGCGGCAGGGCAATCACCGTAACAGTCAGGAATACCGCGATCTGTGCAATTTGTTATGGAAGGAAATGCGCAATGAAACGGCGTGACCTTCTTTTCTCTGCGGCAGGCCTTGTACTCATCTGGCAGGTTGCCGCCATGTTGATCCAGCGTCCCATTTTGCCTGCACCGTGGGAAGTGCTGGTCGTTTTCGTGCAGGAACTGGGTAACGGGTTGGTCACCCACTTTTTCTACAGCCTGTGGCGTGTCACGGCTGGGATGGCGCTGTCGGTGCTGATCGCTGCTCCTGTCGGGCTGGCAGTTGGCGGGTCGAAACGACTCGATGCAATTTTTTCCCCGATCATTTATTTGCTGTATCCGATTCCCAAGGTGGTCTTTGTCCCCGTCGTGTTGTTATTCCTCGGCATCGGTGACGTGGCCAAGATCACCATCATCTTTTTGATCCTGTTCTTTCAGATCGTGGTGCTCGTGCGCGATCAAGCGGCTGGGCTTGCGCCGCAATTGATCCAAAGCCTGCAAAGTCTCGGGGCGGGCCGCAGGGCGCTGTTCCGTTTTGTTTATTTGCCCGCCAGCCTGCCCGCGATCCTGACCGCGCTGCGGCAATCCATTGGCACAGCGGTGGCGGTGTTGTACATCACAGAATTGTTTGCAACCAAATATGGGCTTGGGTATTACATCTACTACAACGGCAGCACGCTGTTTCATTATCCAGCCATGTACGCAGGTGTGATCGCGATGAGTCTGCTCGGCCTTGGAATGTACTACACAGTTGATTGGCTGGAAAGAAAATGGTGTAAATGGAAGTTTGTGAGTTGAAGGTT
>DAOQID010000023.1:0-37588 GCA_035339375.1 Anaerolineales bacterium
GTCTGACTTTTGCCTGATCCCGTCCGAACGGCACTGATCGACACGACGGGTTTGTTGCTCTTGAGCTGGGTGTTCTTTGTACCCATAATGCGGAAATCGGCGCCCGCAGCATTGACCATCGCTGCCTTGTGCATCACGTATTCGTGCGGCACATCACTGTATGAAAATACAACCTGTTCAACACCGTATTTCTTGATGAGGTCAAGCAATTCCTCTTCCGCGCGGATCGGGATCCCTTTCGGGTATTGTGCGCCCGCCAACTCGGCAGGGTACACACGGCCTTCGATATCGGGGATCTGCGTCGCTGTGAAGGCTACTACTTCATAATCCTTGTTCCCGCGGAAAAAGGTATTGAAATTGTGGAAGTCGCGGCCAGCGGCTCCCATGATGAGGGTTTTGATTGGCATAGGGGTCTCCTATCTATCATCCGCGTTGAGGACACTGTCCGAAAGAACTCGGGGTGGGTTTTGAGTTGTTTCGTTTTTACCCAATGCGGTCTTATAAGTGGATTAAACAGGAAAACAGGCCGCTAGACTAGATAACTTTCAGCCTGTTTTTAGTATGACAGTTTTCGAACTGGCGGCGGGGAATTTGTCCCTTTTTGGCTTTGAGACCGTTTAACCTGTGGATGCATTCACACCCACACTCATGAGAGAAAGGATTTGCATGATAGGATTTGAAGCAAATCGGAAAATTCAGATGACTCAAAACGAAATTTCCTCTTTGATCTTTGCCGCACTTGAGGACCCAGCCGCATTTGGTGTGCTGTATGACCGATATGTTCAGCACATTTACCGCTACGCCTACAGCAGGGTTGAAAACGCCCGCGAGGCGGAAGATATCACCGCGCAGACTTTTATTGCAGCCTACGAATCGTTGGCACGATATCGAGAGCGCGGTCATTTTTCGGCGTGGCTGTTTCGGATCGCCCAAAGTGAGATTCAGAATCATTTTCGTAGAAGCAGGCGCGAGGTCGGCCTGGATGCGGTGAGGCGTCTGGCTGAGGCGGATGATGCGCTGGTTGCTGTCATTCAAGACGAAGAGCTGAGTCGGCTCCGATCCCTGATCAAAAAATTAGATGACGATGAACGTGAGTTGATCCGCTTGCGATACGTGGCGGAACTATCTTTTGCCGAAATGGCAGATCTGCTGGGGAGGCGCGAAGATGCCGTGAAGAAATCGGTGTATCGTTTGCTTGAGAGGCTGAAAGGACAGATGGAGTAGATATGAGCGACTTTAATCCCTCTCCTGAATTTGAAGAAAAGATTCGCAAAGCGACGGATGTGCCGGGTGCGCGCCCTGAATTTGTCAATAAGTTGCGTAATGAACTGGCGAGGAGGCCAGTGAAAATGAAACCCCGTTTTATATTGAAACCTGCATGGGCGTTTGCCTTTGTGATCGTGGCGCTTGCATTGATTGCCAGCGCGCCTGCCGCAGTGAATGCTTTGAAAAAATTGTTTGGGTATGTGCCCGGTGTTGGGTTGGTGGATAACAGCAGCGGAATACGGGTTTTAGCGGAACCTGCTTCAGTAACGCGAGAGGGTGTGACGCTGACCGTGACACAGGTATTGGTTTATCCTGACCACGTGCAGTTGATCTATGAAGTCAGCGGCATCGCGACGGAGAATGATGGTAACTTCGCATTAGATGCGACCCAAAACTTTACCGCGTTTTGTGGTTCGCCAGATGGTGACGCCAAATTGCGCCTGCCTGATGGCACGATCATCGAGCGTGCTTTTGACACAGAAAAATATCCTGAAAATATTTTTGCGACCAAACCCGCGTATGAAACAGTCATCCCAGCGGACATGATGGAAATGACGATGGTACTCAAGTGCCTTCCGTGGGCGCGACTTGGCGCGGTTCCTGAAAATTGGGAAGTGCCGTTGAAATTGAAATACGTTCCCGCTGGTGAGACAATCGGCGAGCCTGTGTTGGATGTGACGCCTTCCGCTTCGAGCGCAGCCTCTGATCAGGGATTGAGTGTCACTTTGGATAAGGTTGTGCCACAGGATGATCTTTATAGTTTTTATCTCACCATTGCGCCCGAACAGGCAGACGAATCTGTGCTGGCATATTTCCCCACTTACGCCACACTGGTGGATGCGACCGGACAGAAGATCTCTTTGGTCTATATGCATCCTTTCTCTGGCTCGCATGATGTGGCTGAACCGTGGGAACTCCAGTCAATTACCAGGCCCGCCTACGGCCCCTACACTCTGGTACTCGATTCTGTTGCGACCTACTACAATGAAGATGGAAGTCATTTCTTCGATGTTGATTTGGGACCGAATCCGCAAGTGGGGCAGACTTGGGAGATCAACCAAACCTTGAACTTGGCTGGCACGGATGTGCGCGTCCTTTCGGCGACGATGGCGGAGAGAGACCTGTCCATGTGGGGCGGGGCTGCAAACACGCAGGGACTTGTGTTCACCTTCGAAGCTGTGGATGGGAAGACGCCATTCTCGCTGGATATCATGGATCGTGATGTTGACCATATTATGAACGGCTCGATCTTCCCGTTCAGTGATGGTCTGACTAATACTTCAGAACAATATGTGACCGGGCTTTTCTATGAAAAGGGAATTCCGGCTGGAAAATTATCCATCGCTGTCAACGGGCAGACAACCATGACAAACGGTCACTGGGAATTTCAGTGGGCGTCGCCGGATCAGACGGGAGAGGAGTTGCTCAGCGCTTCGGAATCAATCTCCTCTGCGGCTGGTTCCTCCGGTGTGACAACCGAATTACGCCGCGTGGTCAAAACCAATGATGGGTATCTATTCTTCGTTCACATGACAACACCTGAGCAAAACCCGGATTTCAGAGTCGTTGAGCCGGTTGAAGTCTCCGTGGTCGACTCGACCGGGAAAAAGATAAAACTCAATTTGGACGGTCCGCAGGTTTACAGCGCAAGGGATGAAAATCTATGGCAGTTCAGCACAGCGGAGCAGGTTGCCGCCGGTCCCCTCAAGCTCGTTGTGGACAAGGCGAAGGTTTACTATTCCAAATTCAATTTTGCGACCCCTCCGCCTGCTGATGTATATCAAAATCTCGTCAAGGAAAACTCCTTTATTTTCGATGCAGGCGCCGATCCGCAAGTGGGTCAAGAGTGGATGTTGGATCAAGAGTTTGAAGCTGGCGGATATCACGGGATCGTGAAATCTGTCCGTGCTGTGACGGTTGACTCGCAAATGCTGCCTTTCCCCGAACTTCAACCCGATGCCAGCCTCAACAGAGGGTATGAGTTCACGGTCGAAGCGGTGGATCCGTCCATTCAGTGGAATGTGAGTTTGTTCGTTTCCAAACCCGAAGGCGATCCCGGATTTGCCGACTGCATAGGAGGCATGGATGGAGAAGCAGGTTCTGTAACCACACATACCATGAGTTGCAGAGGACTTTCCAGCGGAATTTTACAGGTTGAAATTTCTGAGATCTCGATCTGGCTGAATGAAATTTGGGAAGTGGCTTGGGTGATGCCCGGTCAGTAGGCCAACGGGGAACAATTTTTTCGTAAACATCGTTGTATCAAGAGTTCAATCTTGATACAACGATGTCGGCCGAAGGAAAAATAATGAATAAATATATAAAGACTTTGCTTGTGGTAATGATTTTTGGACTTTCTGCCTGTGGACAATCACGCACCACGCCGCAACAGGATGTTTTTCTCGACCCACCTGCCATTGTAGTGAAAGCTTCACGGGAAAACTGTCCTTCCATAGTAGCTGAGGTTGGGATGACCATAGCCTGGGAAAATGTCGATACGGTATCTCTGCCGATAAAGATCGAATTCCTGGATGAAAATGGCAAGGTCACTGATACGGGACTATCTGTGATTGACCCCGAGACTGTTTTCTCAACAAGCTTCCCTGAGGCTGGGGTCTATTATGTCTACTGTACTGAAAACGCCGATATACCTTCAACGATCACAGTGAAATAAAAAAGAGGCTGGGTAGTTTCAACCACCCAGCCTCTTCAATACAAAAATCACATCACATCGGGCGCTTGAATATCAAGCAGGCGTAACGCATTGGCAATGGTTTGCTTGGCCGCAGCGACCAGTCGCAGACGGGCATTTTTGGTGTTTTCGTCCTCGGTCTGCATGACATTGACCGCATGATAGAACGAGTGGAAGGTGTTCGCCAGTTCATAAGCGTACGACGCCATCACCAGCGGACGATATTCTTCCGCGGCCTGTTGCACAGCCTTTGGGAAGCGGGAAATCTGTTCGATCAATTCGATCTCATGTTTAGTAAAGTCGTAGTTGAACGTTTGAACGTTCGAACGTTCAAACGTTGAAACGCCTGCCTTCTTAAGAATTGAATTTGCCCGCACATGTGCATTTTGAATATACGGACCTGTGCGGCCATCGAAGGATAGAGCTTCGTTGATGTCAAAAACGATGTCTTTGTTGTTGTCCACAGAAAGCATGGAATAGACCAGCGCGCCCATGCCGATCTGGTAGGCGACCTTTTCACGTTCTTCGGCGGGGATATCGGCGCTTTTTTCGGTTTCCACGGAAAGGACACGCTTCACTGCTTCATCCGCTACATCTTTGAAGAGCACCACACGTCCACGCCGTGCCGACATGGCGCCTTCGGGCAGGCTCACAAATCCGTAGCCGAGGTGGTAGCACTTTTCTGATTGCGGGAAGCCCCACAACTTGAGAATGGCAAAAGCCTGTTGTAAATGCAGTGACTGACGCACATCCACCACGTAGATCGAGCGGTCAACGTGATATTGTTCAAACTTCACTTTGGCAAGCGCAAGGTCTTTGGTGAGATACAAGGTGGTGCCATCGCGCCGCAGAATGACATTGGTGCGATACTTTTCCTTGGTCAGGCCCAGTTTCTCGTCGATCTTTACGATCACCGCGCCGCCCTGTGGGCGTTCGTCATCGGCGATGTTCTTTGCGATCAATTCTTCAACGATGGCTTTGGAGGGTTCGTCCACTTCTGATTCGTAGAACCACACATCCATTTTTACATCGAGCATCCGCAGTACATCGCGCAATTCTTCGAGGCTCCATTCGCGGGTCTCGTGCCACAACTTTCGTACGGCTTCATCGCCTGCATCCCATTTGCGATACATCTCGCGGCGTTCAGCTTCATAGGCTTCGCGCTGGGCAGTTTGCTCTGGCGTTTCGTTTTCCTTCTTTTCAAGCAAGGCCGTGGCTTCCACGTACAACTTCGCCAACCATTGTCCGCGCTCGTGAATGCCTGTGGGTTCCTGTCCCTTGTAAAACTTTTCGTAGATCCACATCACTGTGATCACACCGAGTCCAAGGTCACCGGGATATGAAGCGCGGATCGTATCGAAGCCTGCGAATTCCACCAGCCTTGCCAGCACTTCACCCAGGATCGTATTACGCGCATGCCCAATATGAAAGGAGTGGTGTGTGTTCGGCTGGGCATATTCAACCATGACTCTTTCATTTTTCGCCGCACCCCGCCCAAAGTTCAGGCCAGAGGCGAGCACTTCATCCACAACGCGTTGGGCGTAATCGGATGTCTTGAAATAGACGTTGAGATATCCCTTCACCGCTTCGATGTGACTGATCCCATCCACGCTTCCGATCTGACCTCGAACCTGCTCGGCGATTTCCTGGGCCTTTTGCGGCACCGGAAGTTTGTTGCCCTTGCCGAGTTTCACTTCATTGGCGGCGGTCTGAAAAAACGACGTGGCGAAACCCCATTCGCCCGAAAAGGGGATGGGCTGCCATTTGAGTTCTGCCAGTGCAATGTCGTTGGCCTGGCAGTAGGCTTTGATCTTTTCTTCGATGAGTTGTTGTTCTTTTGTAAACATTGGTTTGATTATAGACGCCATCCCCAAATTTAGGGGAGAGATTGAGATAACAAAAACGGGAGCGCCGTTTTGAGGGCGTTCCCGTTTTGTGGTGTTGAAGGAAAGACTAGGCTTTCTTTTCGGACTTCGCAGAAAGGAAAGCGGCCAATTTCTTCATCAAGCGGCCTTTGCGGCGGGAGGCATTGTTCGGGTGAATAACGCCTTTCTGGGCTGCTTTGTCCAGCGCGCTGACCGCCAGCATGATATCTTCCTGTGTTTCGGGAGCGCTCTTTGCGAGCGAGCTGCGGGCGGCTGTGATGGCAGTACGGGCCGCACCGCGGAAGTTGCGGTTGTGGATGCGACGCTTTTCATTTTGACGATTGCGTTTGATTTGTGAATTAATGTTAGCCAAGGTTATTCTCCAGATGTTACAACTTTCATTTTATGACAGCGCCGTATTTTACATGAGGGAAATACATTTGTCCAGTAATTTTGCGGGCAAATTACGGGGTGGGAGTCGCTGTGGCCGTGGCAGGCAGGGCGTTGATCGGTGTGAATGTGACCGTGGGTAACAATGTGCCTGGGCCCGGTGTAATGGGGGTGCTGGTGGGCGGGCGTGTGGCCGTAGCTGTGACGACATTCACAGGAATTTGCAGCGTATCACCGACTTTGATCGCATTCGGGTCTGTGATGCCATTGGCCGCGATGATCTCATCAATGGTGCTGTTAAAGGCGGCGGCAATACTGCCCAGTGAGTCACCGCTTTGGATGATGTATTCGATCTTGGTCCCCGGGGCCAGGTTGGCTGGGAGCGGGGTGGCGGTGGGCAATGGCATGCCCGGATAGGGCAACACAATGGATTGTCCCGGCAGAATGTTCAGCGTTGCAGGGTCCACGCCGATGGGGAAGCCTGAGTCGGCGATGCCGCCATAGGGGTTGAGGAGCAAGATCAAGGCAACGCCATTTTCACCAAGGTTGAATTTTTCAACAATTGAGAACAGCGAGTCGCCCGCTTCCACAGTGTAGTTGAAGATCGTGGAGAACGTCGGTGTGGGGGTGATGGTGGGTGTTTCTGTTGCGGTCGCCGTCGATGTCGGGGTGGATGTGCTGGTTGGCGTGAACGTCATGGTTGGGGTGGGGGTTTCAGTAGCCAAAAGCGCGTTAAGTGGACTGCTGTCACCGGTCAGCCAGACAACCAGCATGATGATGCCGCCTAACACCAGTACGCCTGCGGCGATTAGGACAATGTTAGGGTTGCGCTTGCGCTTGCGCAGCAGGCTGATGGTGCCCGGGTTGGGTGAAGAAGAAATCGGAGGTCTGTTATTCATGAATTGTTCCTTTTGATAAAGTGCCTTCTTGTTGGTCGGTCCCAGCGGCACGATATAAAATAATTCTACCTGAAAACGAGAATCGCGTAAGGAGGCTCAAACAAAGATAGCGGACGAACCAATAAAAAACAGAACAGGTAAACAATTTGTTTACCTGTTCTGTGGGTTTCTCTGCCTACTTTACATGGGCTTTCAAATATTTTCCCGTGTAGGATTCTTTTACCTTCATCACCTGTTCAGGGGTGCCTTCGGCTAACAACTGGCCGCCACGGTCACCGCCCTCCGGGCCGAGGTCTATCAGCCAGTCAGCGATCTTGATAATGTCGAGGTTGTGCTCGATGATGACGACCGAATTGCCAGAATCCACCAACCGTTGCAACACTTCGATCAATTTGTGGACGTCGGCAGTGTGCAAGCCTACCGAGGGCTCATCCAACACATACAAGGTTCGCCCGGTGGCTCGGCGTGAGAGCTCTTTTGAGAGTTTCACACGCTGGGCTTCACCACCTGAAAGCGTGGTGGCGGGCTGCCCGACCCGCACATATCCTAGCCCCACTTCTTGCAGCAGTTTCAACTTGCTCTGCATGGGTGGATAATTTTTGAACTCATCAAGCGCGTGGTCAACGGTCATATCCAGAATGTCGGAAATGCTGTATTTATCGTGGAAGAGCACCTGCAAGGTTTCGCGGTTGAACCGCTTGCCGTGGCAAACGTCGCATGGCACGTACACATCGGGTAGAAACTGCATTTCGATGCGCAATTCACCCTGCCCCTGACAGGCTTCGCAACGCCCGCCATGGACATTAAAGGAGAAGCGTCCGGGCTTGTATCCACGCACCTTGCTTTCGGGTAATTCTGCAAACAACTTGCGGATCTCATCAAAAAGACCGGTGTAGGTACCTGGGTTGGAACGCGGTGTACGTCCGATCGGTGACTGGTCGATATTGATGATTTTGTCGAGGTGTTCGATCCCTTCGATCCGTTCGTGCTCTCCTGCGCTCGTCCGTGCCGACATCAATTTTGCGGCCAGCGAGTTATACAGAATGTCGCTCATCAAAGTGGATTTGCCCGACCCTGAAACTCCGGTGATGCAAACCATCTTTCCAAGAGGAATGGAGACATTGATGCCCTTCAAATTGTTTGCCGTTGCATTGACAATTTTCAACGCCTTGCCATTTCCTTCGCGCCTCTTTTTCGGGACTTCGATCTGTTTTCGCCCCGAGAGGTAGGCTCCCGTCAACGACTTTGGGTGCGCCAAAATCTGTTTCGGTGTACCTTCAGCGATGACTTCACCGCCATGCTCACCTGCGGCAGGGCCGAGGTCAATGATCCAATCGGATTCGCGGATGGTCTCATCATCGTGTTCAACTACCAAAACGGTATTGCCCAGATCGCGCAGACCTTTCAACGTTTCAAGCAATCGTGAATTGTCGCGAGGGTGCAGGCCAATGGAAGGCTCATCCAAAACGTACAAAACACCGACCAGCCTTGACCCCACCTGTGTTGCCAGACGGATGCGTTGTGCTTCGCCGCCTGAAAGCGTGGCAGCGGAGCGATTCAGGGTCAAATAATCCAACCCAACGTTGACGAGGAAGTTAAGGCGTTCGTGTATTTCCTTGATAACCCTCTCGGCAATTGTCTTTTGCTTTGAGGTCAACGGCGAACCTTTGCCGGAGATCTTTTTGACCCAATCAAGGGTCTTCAAAACAGGCCAGGAGTTTGCTTCCACAATATTCACACCGTCCACTGTAACGGCCAGCGCGGCGGGGTTTAGCCTTTTGCCGTTGCAGGTGGGACAGGGACGGTCTGACATGAATTCGCTGATTTTTTCGCGTATCCACTCGGAATTCGTTTCGCGGTAGCGGCGTTCGAGGTTGGTAATCACACCTTCGAAAGCGCGGGTGAATTTGAATTCATTTCCATTTGAGTTTTTGTAGTTCATTTGGATCTGTTTTTCGCCCGTGCCGTACAGGATGATTTTCATCTGATCCTTGGTGAGTTCGCGTACGGGTTTGTTGAGGTCGATCTTGTAGGCGTGAGCGGCGGCTTCAAGGCCCTGCCAATAGTAGCCGCCTTCTTCTTTCGGTCCACTCCACTCCATGCTGGAGATCGCTCCCTCGTTCAGAGACCGGTCAGGGTCCGGTATGATGCGTTCGGGATCTATTTCCAGTTTTGAGCCAAGCCCCTGACAGTCCGGGCAGGCACCCTGCGGCGTGTTAAAGGAGAACGTCCGCGGCTCGATCTCTGAAATACTGACACCGTGTTCGGGGCAGGCGAGGTGTTCGGAGAATTGGATGTCTTCTTTTTTATCCACCAGGTTGACGGTAATGTAGCCTTCACCAAACTTCAAAGCGGTTTCGACTGAGTCGGTCAGGCGGGTGCGAGCGGATTTTTTTTCCTCTTTATCGCCTTCCTGTGAAATGACAAGGCGATCGACAACGGCTTCGATCGTGTGCTGTTTGTAACGGTCAAGTTCGATCTCTTCATCGAGGGAATGGGTGTTGCCATCCACACGGGCACGCGTAAAACCTGCTTTGCGAATCTCTTCGAAGACGGCTTGATAGGTCCCTTTGCGGGCGCGGACAAGCGGAGCGAGGATCAAAACGCGTGAACCTTCAGGCAGTTTTTCGATCTTGTCCACGATCTCTTGTGCCGATTGTTTGACGACCTCTCGTCCGCAGATGGGGCAGTGTGGGATGCCGGCACGCGCAAACAACAAACGCATGTAATCGTAGATCTCGGTCACGGTGCCGACCGTGGAACGGGGATTGTGGGATGTGGATTTCTGGTCAATGGATACGGCAGGGGAAAGCCCATCAATGTAATCAACATCGGGTTTATCCATCTGCCCGATGAACTGGCGCGCATACGCAGAGAGCGACTCAACATAGCGGCGCTGCCCCTCTGCAAAGATGGTGTCAAAGGCCAGTGATGACTTGCCCGACCCCGACAAGCCTGTAATGACGACGAACTTGTCACGTGGAATTTCCACGGTGATATTTTTCAGGTTATGGACTCGTGCGCCCACGACGCGAATGACATTGGTTGACATGGTTCTCCTTGGATGGGGAGCAATTGTAGCACAAATGTTTTATTCTTTGCATGTTTTTTTCATTGCCCATCCCTTGCCGTTCGGCCTTGTATTTCGCGTTATACTCAGTGCAACTTCTCAAATCCGGCGGTGTTATTTTAGTAAACCCGCCGGTAAGGTTTTAATCTTGCTGGATATGGAATACAACGAAGAAGAGATTCTCCTGCGGGCCTCCCAGGGTGACCGTGATTCTTTTGGTCAACTGTATGCCCATTATGTAGAGCGCATCTTCAATTATGTCTATTATCGGACCGGGAATACTCACGATGCCGAAGATTTGACCGCCCGCGTCTTTCAACGGGCGATGAAGCATATCGTGAATTACACGGACCGGGGCGTGCCATTCTCAGCCTGGTTGTATCGGATCGCTCACAACCTGGTGGCAAACTGGCATCGTGATCGCAGCCGCAAGCAGGAGATTCCGCTTGATGACCTCCCCATTCTGCCAACCAAGGGCGATCATCCAGAAAGAAACCTCGTTCGTTCACAAGAGCAGGATGTGTTGTTGAAAATGATTCGAACCCTGCCTGCAGAACGACAAAATTTACTGATCTTGAAGTTTGTCGAGAATATGTCCAATGCCGAGATCGGCGCAATCATGGGTAGAAGCGAGGGAGCTGTGAAGAGTTTGTATCACCGTACACTTCTGGCTTTGCGTGACCAACTGGAAGACCAAAACCTTAATATCGAAGGAGAGTAGACCATGTTGAGAATTGTGACCGACGGCGCAGCAGATATCCTCCCTGCATGGGGGCAGGAGTATGGGATTGAAGTGATCCCAGTAAATATCCTGTTTGGGGAAAAATCGTATCTCCAGGGTGTCGAATTGGACAATGAGGGTTTTTATAAACTGGTGGATGACACCAAACGCATTCCGAAGACCTCACAACCCTCCCCGCACCAGTTTGTTGAGTTTTACCGCAAGATCGCCCAGAAAGGCGATACGATTCTTTCAATTCATATCACCGCAAAATTGTCGGGTACTTATGCATCGGCGATCGCCGCGGCGGAAGAATTGAAGGATGAATTCAAGGTTATCCCCATCGATTCAGCGGTTGGTTCATTGGGCATCGGTATGATGTGCCGTGAAGCCCGCAGGCTTGAGCGCGCAGGAAAAACCGTGGATGAAATCGTAAGTTACCTTGAAGACATCAAATATAAGATCCGTGTCATTCTGACCCTTGATACTTTGGAGTATGCCAAGATGTCGGGTCGTGTGAAAACTTTGCAGGCGGCGTTGGCCTCTTTGCTTAACGTAAAGCCAATCGCAATTCTCAGGAATGGCGATTTGAATATGGCGGAACGTGTCCGTACCCGCAAGGCATCTCTCGATCGCGTGATTGAAATTGCTGAAGAAGAGTTCGGCAAGAAACCTGTCTATCTGGCAGTGGTGCATGCTCGTGACGCCAAATCGGGTCAGGGTTTGCTCGATGACGCGAAATCTCATTTCAACCATAAAGAAACCATGCTCAGCGATTTATCCATCTCCATTGCTGCAAATCTTGGGCCTGGTACGGTGGGGTTGATCCTTTACCCCGCAGAATAAACAGGTGATTTACGAATGATGACTAGAAGAAACACATCCACCACACTGGAAGATTTGGATACTCTTGAAGCGCATCTGGCTGGGACCTTGAAGCCGATCTCGCCTCCGAAGGAACTTGTCCAGCGCCTTGGAGCACGGATGCGTGTACCCAGCCGCAGTGAGATCACTTTGCGCTTCACTGATTGGCGGCGGATGTTCTTTGTAGTTGGCGGTGTGGTTTCGGGGATGCTTCTGCTCATCACTGTCGCACGCGCCTTGTATTACCTGGCTGGGCGCAGGATGTAAGCTGGTCATCTGAAAGAGACCGACCGCTTTGCCTGAAAAAATAGAGAATATGAAAAAATCACCCACCAAGGCTCTGCCTTTTGTGGGTGATTTTGTTTTCGTAAAAAGATTGGGAGATGGCGATTAATTGCTCAACAACCAATTGCACAGTTTTCTGGCTTCTGCAATGAGGTCGGCATCAACAGGGAGGGTAAATTCTTCAGTGACGCGCACTGTCAGGTTGTCAACGGCCAGTTTCAGGTCAGGAGGAAGAGCCGCGTTGTCTTTAAGAAGATTCAGCAGATCGTACGAACTCATGCTTGGGATTTTGTCCCCTTTGCGGGTGAGGTAATCCCGTATGGCCACCCCGGCGGCACGGCGGGCACAAACGCGGGCCTGCCCTTCGTTTTTGGCGATGCGGGCTTGTTGGGCTTTGTCAAATTCTTTTTGTAATTGTGTGGTTACATTATCCATGCCGAAAATTATAATCTACCGCTTAACCATGGGGCTATAATTATGGGAACCGATCTCAAAGGAGAAAACATGAAGCCCACGTTGTTTCGAATTTTTGGATATTTAATTATAGTGAGCCTCGCGCTTGCAGCATGTACACCCACTGCGGTGCCAACTGAAGCGGTGGAGGAAGGGGATTTTCTGGGGGCAATGTCTCAACCCTACGAACTGACAGGTTCTTATACCGTTACCAATGATTTTGTGCTTGCAACCTATTATGTGGAAAATGCCGTTGCTTTGACCGATATGCACGGATTTGTATTACGTGACCTCGAATGGGAGATTCCCGTTGATTCGCAGGTCCTTGGGTTTATGACCTTTGATGCAGATGCCCTCGGCGGCACGTATGAACTGAGCCTGCCTGCCATACCGCAAGGCGAATTCAACGATGTGGATAACAACGGCGCCGCTGATGCGGGTGTACAGATCTTTGCAGTGGCATATTCACCCAATGTGTACGGCGGCCCTTTCGCTGAAGGTGATGACCGCTCGCGCGGCTGGCCTTCCTACCTGGCTTCGGTAAAGACCGACTCGGAAAACAAGGATGAAGTCATTGGCGGGAAACTGGTGGTGTGGGCCGAAGATGCCAACCAGCAATTCCCCACAAGTTTTGGAGATGATGGTTTGCTCTTCACTGCCGATGATCCCGTCGCTCCCATTACGCAGGGATATTCAATCGTTGACCTGGATCAAGTTCCTTTTGCGGTTACTCAAGATGCCATCTCAGATCTGCCTTTGTACGAACCTGAAGACATCGCCACAAAGGATTACTCTACCCTGTCTTACACCGAAGCCTTTGACAAAATGTTCGAAGTGATTCGCAATGAATATGCCTTTGCTGATGTCCCCGGCGAAGCCCCCGATTGGGATGCCTTGTACGCTGAATTGAAACCGCGCGTGGAACAGGCCGAAAAGACCAGCGACCCGAATGCTTTTTACCTTGCCCTGCGCGATCTGACTTGGGCTTTCGATGACGGCCATGTCAGCCTCAACGGCGGGCAGTATTTCCAGCAGGATTTCGCCACAGCCGTTTCAGGCGGATACGGTTTTGCGATTCGTGAATTGGATGATGGCCGTGTGATCGTGATCTTCGTAATGGACGGCGGCCCCGCGCAGGCGGCTGGTATTCAGGTCGGTGCAGAAGTGACCGAATTCAATGGCCTGCCCATTTCCGATGCCATCTCCGGGGCGCAATCGTATTCCAATCAATCCTCAGAGTTTGCGATCCGTTACCAGAAATCTCGTTATCTGTTGCGTGCCTTGCCTGGCACAGAAGCCACGGTGAAATTTGCCAATGCAGATGGCATTCCGCAGGTGGTTACCCTGACTGCCATTGAGGAACGTCAGAGTTTCAGCCGCACTTCGCTGTACTTCGGTGTGGATAACAGTTCACTCCTGCCAGTGGATTTGAAGATCATTCCTGTCAACAACGATAATGTTGGCTACATTCGCATCAACAGCAATTACGATGACCTCAATCTCGTCATCCGCCTTTTTGAACGTGCGCTCAAACAATTCGAAGCGAATGAAGTGGCGGGCATCATCATTGATATGCGTTACAACAATGGCGGTGCGCCGCTCGGGCTGGCTGGTTTCTTCACCGAGCAGGAAATTCCACTCGGACAACTCGAATACTACAGTGATAAAACGGGCAAGTTTGAACCCGAAGGCCTGCGCCAGAAATTCCTGCCCAATCAAAACCAATATCGCTTTGAAAAGACCGTCCTGCTGGTTGGCCCTGCTTGTTTTAGTGCCTGCGAGATCGAAGCCTACGGGTTCAGCCAGGTACCAGGGATGGTTGTTGTCGGCCTCACGCCAACCAGCGGCGTTGAAGCAGAGACCGCACGCGGCACGTTCAATCTACCAGAAGGATTCAGCGTGACGGTTCCCACAGGACGCTTTACCCTGCCCGATGGCAGCATCTTCCTCGAGGGGCAGGGAGTGCCGCCCACGCTGCGAATCCCCATCAACGAGGAAACTGCTACGGCTATCGAAGACATTGTTCTACAAGCAGGCATTGATGCAGTGCTCCAGCCGTTTGGCGCTGGCGTAACCCCCAGTGCGGCCCCAAAGGTTGCCTCGCAAACCGAAGCGGAGTCTGCACTTTCTTCGGGTGCTCCATTTTTGGAAGACCTTGCCCGCGAAAGCTATGATCCCGCCATCACCTTTGCCCAGCCTGGAACTGCAACCTATTCCATTTCCATGACCGATCCCGAACCTGTGATCTGGGGCTATTCCTGGTGCGCCGTTGATGCCGCCACAGTCGCATCCAATTTCGAGAAGATCGATATGCAGTTCATGCTTGATGGAAAGGAAGTGCCTACTGATTCATTCGGAACCCTCGAACTGGAAACAGGCGGGAAAGTCTGCCGCCTCATCTACACCTCCCTCAGTGAGTGGACTTCGGGCGAGCATCACCTCTCCACAACCGCCACATTCACCGCCGCCGTTAACGATGGCAGCGCTAATTTTGAAGCTGGAGAATATATCCTCGAATATACGGTGTATGTCAAGCCATAATCTGGTTGTTGGTGCCATGGCAATGGGACCTGGCATATTTAAGCGAATGGAAGTTTATGATCAACATTTTCATGAAATCACCATTGCCAAATACTTTGGCAGTTATTGTGCTGTTAGCCTTGATAATTACCTGGGTTACGTCAATCGTATTAAGTATGCGAGATGTTCCTGTTGAAACGGAAAAAGGCTGGTATGCCAATCTGCTCCCTATATTCAGTATTCTTGGCATACCAGCCGTGCTGGATTTGCTGCAAACAAAAGGAGTTACCTTTGTTTTTGCGGCGATCGTCTTTACGGTTTTACTTCTTAACATTGTTGTCCCAATTCTAAAGATTTATGGAAAATCTTCGCACTTTCTGGTCGCAGATTGGTACAAGTGGTCAGTCTTAATTTCAACCGTCGGTGGGCTGGCAGTGGCTGGCTATTTGACATTTGTTGAAGCAACAAACGCGCCAGTTGTGTGTGGCCCATCTGATGGGTGTGCTGCTGTTCAAAACAGTAAGTATGCTGTTCTTTTTGGGGTTTTGCCAGTTGGTGTTTTAGGCCTGGCTGGGTATGTCGGAATTCTTGCAGGCTGGCTTGTTTTACACTTCGGTCCTGATGCAATAAAAAGAATGGCGGCATTGGCTGTTTGGGCGATGTGTATATTTGGTGTGTTGTTTGAGATTTACTTGACGTTTTTGGAGCCTTTCGTTATTGGCTCTACTTGCATGTGGTGTATCTCCTCTGCTGTGTTGATGATTATCCTCTTACTGGTTTCAACACCCGCTGCTCAACAGGCATTTGTTATAAATGACGATTAGAGCTTGGGCTGGCGGCTAATATGGCGGATTACTGACTTTGCAGAAGTTTTCCCTGAATCTTTTTCGCTGCAAAGCCATAATTTACAATCTTTTTACAATCCAGCCATATCCACCTTACCTGCCGCATCTAAAATTTCATCGTAACCTGAAAGGAGGTTTACGATGAAAACCATGTTCAAGAAAACAATATTGGTGGCAATTGCCGCCGCCCTCGTTTTGGCTGCGCTTCCATTTTCCAGCGCATTTGCAATGAATGGCAGTGCTGAAGGCGAGGTGACCAACGAAAAGCTGGAGCAGATGTGGGCACGTCAACTGCAGGCGTATGAGCGGGTCGGCAAAGGCTTCGAAAAGACCGATGAGTTCACTGCCAAAGTGCAGGAGCGTATTGATAAAGCCGCCGCCAACGGCAAGGATGTCACCGCTTTGCAGGCCGCGTTAGATGCCTACGAAGCCGCGGTGAAGAATGCCCGCCCTGCTTATGAAAGCATTCAGGGCATTGTCAGTGCGCATCAGGGTTTTGATGCAAACGGAAAAGTGACCGATGCCGAAAAGGCCAAAGCCACTGTGCAAGCGATGCGTACCAAAATGCAGGAGGTAAAAACCTCCATGAATGGCACGTTCAAGGCCCTGCGTGATGCGATCAAGGCTTTCCGTGAAGCCAACCAGCCCGCTGAGGGAACTTCTGAACGCGGTACGTAGTGTGATGTTGACAGGACCAACGCAAAAGATCGCGCTGGTCCTGTTTTTGTCTTCTTTGAAAATATTTTGCAGCAGATGGATTCGCTCATTTGTGTTTGGTTTTCATGTCATTTTCATTAAAGGGCCTGCAAAGCCAAATCTGTATTAAAATCAACGCGTGCGAATACTCGTTATTATTTGCAAAATTTTCTCAAAGAGGTACTTATGAAAAAGAAAGTAATTCAAACTGAAAAAGCCCCCAAAGCGATTGGTCCATATTCACAAGCCATTCGCACAGATGCCTTCATCTTCACCGCTGGGCAGATCGGCATTGACCCGACAACGGGTGAGTTGATCTCAGGTGCAGTGGAAGAACAGACACGCCAGGCGTTGAGTAATTTACGAAACGTGATCGAGGCTGCTGGCTCCAACATGGACAACGTAGTCAAGACCACCGTTTTTCTAAAAGACATGGCCGATTTTCCAAAGATGAATGCAATTTATGCCGAATTCTTCGGCGAGAATCCGCCTGCCCGCAGCACCATCGCTGTGGCGGCCCTGCCCAAGGGCGGCCTGGTTGAAGTTGAAGCGGTTGTGCTGGCTGTCTAATTAATCATCAGGCTCATTATGGCTTCCGAACTCATCCTCCTTGTTGACGACGAACCTTCCATCATCCAGCTTTCGCGCATGTATTTCGAGCGCGATGGATTTCGTATTCACGAGGTTGGAGATGGCGAAGCCGCACTCGAAGCCGTTACAAAACATCACCCTGCTTTGATCGTGTTGGATGTGATGCTCCCAAAATTGGATGGCTTTGAGGTCTGCCGTACCCTGCGCGCCAAAGGAGACCAGACGCCCATCATCATGCTCACCGCCCGCGATGAAGACATTGATAAGATCCTCGGCCTTGAGCTCGGCGCAGATGATTACCTGACCAAGCCTTTCAATCCGCGTGAATTGATCGCGCGTGTCAAGGCGATTTTACGCAGGAGTGACGGCAAAAAACAAGCGGATGGAAAACCGCTTCATCGCGGCGACCTGACCATTGATCCTGTTTCTCGTGAAGTTTCCATCGCCTCGCAAATCCTCGATCTGCGCACGCAGGAGTTTGACCTGCTGTTTACGTTGGCAGAACAGCCTGGGCGTGTCTTCACCCGTGAGCAATTATTGCAACTGGCCTGGGGATTTGATTTCTACGGCCAGACCCGCACAGTGGATGTACACATTGCCCATTTGCGCAAAAAGCTTGAAGGCTCAAACATAAAAATCGAAACCGTCACAGGTGTCGGTTACAAACTTGTTGTATAACCTTCAACCTGTAACCTTCAACCCTAATGTTTTCCTCCCTGCGTTCCCGCCTTTGGTTGAGTTATGCACTTCTTATCGTCACGGCATTGGGTGTCGTGGCGATAATTCTGTTTACCTACCTGCTCACCAACCCCTTGTTGTATCGTCAAACCCTTGAAAGACTGCGGGCTGTGCAAGGTGTGGTACTGGACAATTCCAGGCTGCCCAACGCCCAGCCGATCTCCATTGCAGCGCAGAAGGCTTCTCTGACGTTCGATGTACGGATTGTTCAGTACTCACGGGAAAAGCAAGTGCTATCAGATACCTACTCAAGCAAAGAGCCTGTTTTGCCGTTCCCTGAAAAACGAGTCTTTGCGCGGAATGTCCCATTGGTCCGTGATGAGAACGGGCAGGCATGGTTGTATTCGGTTGAGATCTTGCCAGATAAAAGCTACTTGTTGGTGGCTGCCCCGCGACCGAAACTCTCCATTTCGAACGTTTTCACAGATGATTTTCTGCCGCTCATTTTCAGGAGCGGATTGCTTGCCTTGCTGCTTTCTCTGGTGGTCGCCTTTTTCTTCGCGCGTTGGATCGCCGACCCGCTGCAAAAAGTGGTGGCGGCCGCGCGTGCCATGCCGTCAGCGGAGATAAAGCCTGTTGAAATCGGCGGCCCGCACGAGGTCCAGGAATTGACGCGTGCTTTTAATTCCATGGTCGCGCGGACTCAGGCAAGTCAACGGTCACAGCGAGATTTTGTTGCCAATGTCTCTCATGAATTGAAGACGCCGCTTACTTCCATTCAGGGATTTGCGCAGGCGATGCTTGACGGCACGGCAGATTCGGAAGAGGCGCGTCAGAAGGCTGCTCAAGTAATCTACGACGAATCAGGGCGGATGCACCGCATGGTGCTGGATCTCTTGGATCTGGCACGGCTCGATTCAGGCACGGCAGATATTACGATGTCTCCTGTGAAGGTGTCTGCTTTGTTGAATGCGGTGGCTGAGAAATTCGCGCCGCAATCCACGCGGGCGGGGGTGCGTATTCAAGTGGAAGCCGCCGCAGACCTGCCATCCATCACTGCCGACGGTGACAGGTTGGCGCAGGTTTTTACCAACCTGGTGGATAATGCCCTCAAATTTACGCCGTCGGGAGGTTCCATTTTGTTGCAGGCTTCCATGCTTGATGGCGAAATGCTCGTTGTGGTTACTGATACGGGGGCTGGCATTCCTGCCGAAGCGCAGAAGCATATCTTTGACCGTTTTTATCAGGCCGACCCCGCCCGCAAGGGTGGTGCAAAGCATGGTGCTGGTCTGGGGCTGGCCATTGCCAGTGAGATTGTGCAAGCGCATGGTGGTAGAATAAGCGTCCGCAGTAGGCAGGGGGAGGGTGCCACCTTTGAGGTGTTCCTGCCGCTGGTCAGAAAATAACCAATTTCGGGAAATTTTCCTTTAAAATGCCGCCCTTTGTCTCGATCATTGTCCCTTGTTATAACGAAGAAGCCACCATTCGTCATTTGTTGAATGCCGTTTTTGCGCAGACGTACCCGCGCGCACAGATGGAATTGATCATTTCAGACGGCATGTCCACCGATCGGACGCGGGAGGTGGTGGAGGCGTTTCAAAAGGAACACGCTGATCTTGAGATTCGGGTGGTCAATAACACGGCAAGGGCCATTCCTTCAGCACTGAATCAGGCCATTCGTGAGGGGCGAGGCGATGTTTTTGTCCGCCTGGATGCTCACTCGATGCCCATCCCTGAATATGTGGAGCGTTGTGTGGCGGCACATGAAGCGGGAAAGGGCGAAAATATCGGAGGGGTGTGGGAGATTCGGCCAGGTGCTGATACGGCCATTGCCAAAGCGATCTCGTTTGCGGCGGCGCATCCGCTGGGCGTGGGCGATGCCATGTATCGACTCAATGCCAGTGCGGGAGCGGTGGATACGGTGCCGTTCGGTTCGTTCCGACGTGCACTCATCGAAAAGATCGGCCTGTTCGATGAGACTTTGCTGGCAAATGAAGATTACGAATTCAACACCCGTGTGCGCGAATCAGGCGGGACGGTCTGGCTTGACCCCTCGATTCGTTCGGTATATTTTTCGAGAAGCACACTGGGCAGCCTGTCGGCGCAATACTGGCGTTACGGGTTTTGGAAGTTGAAAATGCTTAAGCGCTATCCACACACATTGCGCTGGCGGCAGGCTTTGCCGCCCGTATTTGTGTCATCCCTGATTTTTTTTATTGTGTTATCCTTGTTTTTCGGGCTTGCAAAATATGCCCTGGCGGCCCAGTTGCTGCTTTATTTTTTTGTCCTTGGCCTGGCTGGTTTGAAACTGGCGGTTGAAAAACGAAATGCTTTTCTGATTTTCGGTCTGCCGCTTGCCATTGCAACCATGCACCTTTCATGGGGCGCTGGTTTCCTGTGGAGTTTTATTTCGGGCTTTGCCTCGGCACGTACTCATGGCTGATATTATCAAACCCCCCCTTCGATTAAGACCCAGCGAACAGCGCACGATCCTGTTGGCGGGTGACCTGATCGCATCTGTCGGTGCGATGTTTGCGGCTTTGTTCACCTGGTATCAGTTCTCGCTTGTGCGGGAAGTGGCGCGTTTGGTCGAGCGCGGATTTTCCGAGGCCCGCGCCGAGCGTTTGGCAGCCAGCATCATTGAACTCAAGATTCCCGTCTGGTTCTATATCCTTCCACTGGTCTGGTTGCTGCTGATGGTGGATTCGTACGAGCCGCACACCTCAGCCAGTTGGAGAAAGACCCTGCGTGGAATCGCGGTCGCTCCCATTGTCGGCTTGCTGGGATATTCCCTGCTCTTTACTTTTAATCAAGACCCTGAATCGCTCCCACGTATCGGCGTGGGTGCGTTTTTGATTTTCGCATCGATCCTCACCCTGGCCTGGCGCGCCATCTATATTCGACTCTACACTTCATCAGGGTTGATGCGCCGTGTGCTGATCGTCGGCGCAGGGAAGGCGGGGCATTCGCTGGCAGATATCTATCGAAAATTCAGCCCGCCGCCCTTCCTGCTCATTGGCTACATTGACGATGATTTCCGCAAGCAATCCAAGTCGTATCATGGTTTTGCTGTGTTGGGCACGAGCCAGAAACTGCTTGAGATCATCGAAACGCATCGCATTTCGGATATTGTGGTTGCCATCAATGGCGAAATCAAAGGGGAGACCTTTCAAACCATTTTGGATGCACAGGAACAAGGCGTGGAAGTGACGCGCATGCCCATCATGTACGAAGAGATGACCCAGCGTGTGCCCGTCGAACACCTTGAATCAGATTGGGTGATTCGCTCGTTCGTGGACCAGGTCCGCGTAAGCGGGGTGTATGAACTGTTCAAACGGCTGATGGATATTGTCGGCGGCTTGTTGGGTTTGCTGATCTTCGCGGTCATTTTTCCTTTCACTGCATTAGCCATCGTGTTGGAGAGCGGATTTCCGATCTTTTATTCACAGGAACGACTCGGCAAGGGCGGCCGTGTGTTCATGATCTACAAATTCCGTTCAATGGTGCAAAACTCGGAAGAAGACGGTGAAGCCCGCCCGGCGATTGTCAATGATCCGCGTGTGACCCGTGTTGGAAATTTCTTGCGCCGCACCCGCCTTGATGAAATGCCCCAATTCCTGAGCGTGCTGACAGGGGAGATGAGCCTTGTGGGGCCGCGTGCCGAACGCCCCGAGCTTGTAGCCCAGTTCCAAAAACAGATTCCCTTCTACCGTGCGCGCCTGCTGGTGAAACCAGGCCTGACGGGTTGGGCGCAGATCAATTATGGCTACGTGGCTACCGTAAAAGAAACCGTGGTCAAGTTAGAGTATGACCTGTATTACATCAAGCATCGTACCCTCAACATGGATTTCAATATCGTGTTGCGGACCATCGGAACCGTATTAAGAAGAACAGGAAGGTAAACAATGAATTATTTAGTCACTGGCGGTGCAGGGTTTATTGGCTCTCATATCGTGCAGGCTCTTTTGAAACAGGGCGACAAGGTGCGCGTGTTCGATAATTTCTCTTCAGGGAAACGTGAAAACTTGAAGGGCCTTGACGTTGAGGTTATCGAAGGCGATCTGCGTGATGCTTCGCGTGTGGCGGAAGCCGTACGTGGCATGGATATTGTTTTCCATGAAGCGGCTTTTGTCTCTGTGCCCGAATCAATGGAGAAGCCGCAGGAATGTTTCGATGTGAACGTGACTGGTACATCCATCCTGTTTGAAGCCGCCCGCAAGGCAGGTGTTCGGCGTGCTGTGATCGCATCCAGTGCGGCGGTTTATGGTGATTCCACTGCCATGCCGCTCGTGGAAGATACTCCGTTGCGCCAGCTTTCACCTTACGCCACCTCCAAACGTGTGGACGAAAAATATGCCCAGCTTTTCACCGAGTTCTTCGGTTTTGACGTGGTGGCCCTGCGCTACTTCAATGTCTACGGTCCGCGCCAACGCCCAGACTCGATGTACGCCGCCGCTGTTCCGATCTTTATCCGCCGCATTTTGGATAACAAACCCATCACCATTTTCGGTGATGGCGGCCAAAGCCGTGACCTTGTCAACGTGCGTGATGTGGTGCAGGCCAACCTTCTGGCTTCCCAGCATCCCGCTGCGCCCGGGCAGATCTTCAACGTTTGCACCGGGGTGGAAACCCGCCTCCTTGACCTGCTCGATATTCTCTACGAACTCTTCCCGAACGCGCCCAGGCATGTCCACGCTGAGCCGCGTGCTGGTGATATCTACCGCTCCATCGGCACTCCAAAGAAGATCATGGACACCCTCGGATTCAAGCCCCAGGTGACTCTGGCTGATGGACTTCATGAGGCTGTGGAAGAAATGCGCGGGCAGAAATAGTAATTAGTAATTAGTGAATAGTGATGTTCGCTGACAACTGATCGCTTTTCATCCCTCATTCTTCCTCCTTCACCTTTAGAAAATGTCTTCCCGTCCGCATATTCGCAATCGCTTCGTCTTGATCGGCGACCTTGCCCTCATCGTGATTTCGGTGTTGGGCAGTTTTGCGTTAAGGCTCGATGTAAGCGAGCTTCCTTTTTATTTCCCTGCGGCATTGGTGATGTGTGCGGTTGCTTTGCTTGTCAAAGTGCCTGTGTATTTTTACTTTGGCCTGTACCGCCGTTTATGGGTGTATGCCAGTACAAGTGAATTGCGGCTCATCACCATTGCAGTGACCTCTGCTTCGGCGCTCACATCGGGCGTCATGATCCTGCTCAGCAGTATCGGGTTTATTCAGCCTGGCATGCCGCGGTCTGCCCTTGGCATTGATTGGCTTTTTTCACTTGTGCTTATTGGAGGCTCAAGGTTTGCCTTGCGCATTCTGGCCGAACAATCGTCGGCGCCGCGTGACGCGCTGCGGGTGGGCAAACGTGCCCTCATCATTGGCGCAGGGGATGCGGGTGCTCTGGTCGTGCGCGAATTGCAAAAATCATCCCAGTTGAATCTGTTCCCAGTGGGTTTCCTTGATGACGACCCCGCCAAACAAAATCACCAGATTTACGGTGTTTCTGTGATCGGCAGGGTTGGAAAACTTGCCGATGTCCTTGAATCTCAGCGCATTGACGAGGTCATCATTGCCATTCCGTCGGCGCCTGGCAAGATCATCCGCGCCGTCAACGATGCCTGCCGAAAAAAAGGCATCCCCTCGCGCACCATGCCAGGGATTTATGAATTGCTCGGTGGCAAGGTCAGTGTCAACCGTTTGCGCGAAGTGGATATTACCGACCTCCTCCGCCGTGACCATGTCCGTGTGAACGATGAGCAGGTAGGGCAGGCACTTGAAGGGAAGCGGGTGCTGGTCACCGGGGCGGGCGGCTCCATTGGCCGTGAGTTGTGCCGTCAGATCGCCCGTCGCAATCCATCTCAACTGATTTTGCTCGGTCATGGCGAAAACAGCATTTTCGAAATTTTGCTTGAATTGCAGAACGACTATGCCGCGTTGAAACTGATCCCTGTCATTGCCGATATCCGCAATGGACAACGGCTTGATTCTGTATTTGCCCAGCATCATCCGCAGGTTGTGTTTCATGCCGCCGCGCACAAGCATGTCCCATTAATGGAAGCCAACCCTGTTGAGGCCATCACCAACAATGTGCTTGGCACACGGAATGTGGTTCAGGCGGCGCTTGATCACAATGTTGAGCGATTTATCCTCATCTCCACCGACAAGGCAGTGAATCCCTCCAGTATTTATGGCGCCACCAAACGCCTTGCTGAAGCGATCGTCCTCGATGCTGCACACAAGAACAAACGTGCCTTCGCCGTTGTCCGCTTTGGGAATGTGCTCGGCAGCCGTGGCAGCATCATCCCTATTTTCAAAAACCAGATCGCCAACGGCGGCCCCGTTACCATTACACACCCTGATATGTTCCGTTTTTTCATGACCATACCTGAAGCCGTGTATCTTGTATTACAGGCTTCGTCCATGAACAACGGCGGCGAAGTCTTCGTCCTCAACATGGGTGAACCCGTCCGCATTCTCGATCTCGCCGAAGACCTCATCAAACTTTCAGGCCTCGAACCGCAAAAGGATATCGAAATTGCCTTTACAGGCATCCGCCCTGGCGAAAAACTGACCGAAGAACTTTGGGTTGAAGGCACTTCTCTCATTCAAACTCCACACCCCGATATTTTTCGACTCGATCAAGATGCCGCATCTGCTCTTAACCTTGATCTGGTTCAGGCCATCGAGCAATTATCCACCCTCAGCCTCACCACCGATGCCCAGTCCATTGCGAGGCTTCTCGATCAACTGATCCCTGGGTCCACCATTTTCAACGCCCCACACGACTACCTCGAAGTCTGACATGCCTGAAGTCTCTCTTTCCGATTGGAATCAATTTGTCGCCAGCCATCCTGACGCGCATCTGTTGCAGATGGGCCAATGGGGTGAACTCAAAAATGAGTTTGGATGGAAACCCGTCCGCCTCATACTTGACCGTGAAACGGGTGCCCAAATCCTCTTCCGCCGCCTGCCCTTGGGCTTGACTCTCGGCTACATGCCGAAACCAGTTGACAGTGGACGGTTGATGGTTGACAGCGAATCTTTTTGGCGTGAAGTAGATTCGATCTGCAAAAAGAATCACGCCATCTTCCTGAAAATCGAACCCGATTCATGGGAAGAAACCTTCCAACCTTCCAACCTTCAAACTTTCAAACGTTCAAACCATAACATCCAACCCCCACGCACCGTCACGCTTTCCATCAAAGAAGATGAGGAAGAGATCCTTGCACGGATGAAGCCGAAGTGCCGCTATAACATCCGCCTCGCGGAGAAGAAAGGCATCACTGTCCGCGCATGGAGTGACATCTCCGCCTTCCATGAAATGATGACCGTGACAGGCGGACGGGATAACTTCGGCGTACATTCAAAGGAATATTATCAACGAGCCTATGAGTTGTTCCACCCCATAGGGACTTGTGAGTTGCTTGTCGCAGAATTCGAGGGACGACCACTGGCCTCCCTGATGGTCTTCTCCAATGCAAAACGTGCCTGGTATGTCTATGGCGCTTCCAACGATCAGGAACGCAACCGCATGCCCACTTATCTTTTGCAGTGGGAAGCCATTCGCTGGGCAAAAACGCGTGGCTGTGAAGAATATGACCTGTGGGGTGTCCCTGACGAGCAAGAAGAAACCCTCGAGGCAAATTTCGAAACCCGCCGTGACGGGCTTTGGGGCGTTTACCGTTTCAAGCGCGGATTCGGCGGTCAACTCAAACGCGCCGCACAAGCCCTGGACAGAGTGTACAATCCGCTGTTGTATTGGGCGTATGTGAAGTACATGGGAAATAGAGAGTGATGAATAGTAGTCTTTGGAATCAAATCATTTCCGCACTTCCCAACCCGCATTTTCTCCAAACCTATGAATGGGGGCAGGTAAAGGCGAAGTATGGATGGGTGCCGTTTTACGCTGTTTGGACAGCGGATGGAAAATGGAAAGCGGAGAGCGATCCGAAAGCACTTTCCACTTTACACTCACCAGTTGTAGCCGCCTGTCTGATTCTCAAACGCACCATCCTCAACCGCGGATTCGCCGCACGGCTATCTGTGTTGTACGCGCCGAAGGGTCCGCTGATGGATTGGGGCAATGCATCCCTGCGTGCCCGTGTGTTGGATGACTTGCAATCCTTTGCGAAGAAGCAGGGTGCGGTCTTTCTGAAAATTGACCCTGATGTTGTCCTTGGACGCGGAATCCCTCACAGCGAAGGGGATGTCCTCGATAACGGCGGCCAGATGGTGATGTCCGAATTGACGCGCAGGGGATGGGAAATTTCGTCGGAGCAGATCCAATTCCAAAATACCGTTCTCATCGATCTATCCGCATCGGAAGATGAAATGCTCATGCGCATGAAACCGAAGACCCGCTACAACGTGCGCCTCGCAGAGAAAAAAGGCGTTACAGTGCGGACTGGCAAGCTGGATGAGTTGGGGATGCTCTACCGCATGTATGCCGAAACCAGTGTGCGCGATGGCTTTGTGATCCGTGACGAAAATTATTACCTGACGGTCTGGAAACTGTTTATGCAGGACCGACTCCCAGACTTCAGTCTTCAACCTGTTGCCTTCCCCCTCGTTGCCGAAGTTGACCGTGTTCCCGTTGCGGCGATCTTCCTGTTCATGTTTGCGGGGCGGGCGTATTATGTATATGGTATGTCGCGCAATTTGCACCGTGAGAAAATGCCGACCTATCTTTTGCAATGGGAAGCCATGAAACGCGCAAAGGCGGCAGGTTGTTCTGTGTACGACCTGTGGGGTGCGCCCGAGGTGTTTGACGAAAGTGATTCAATGTGGGGGGTGTATCGCTTCAAAGAAGGCCTTGGCGGTGAAGTGGTGCGGACGCTTGGCGCATATGATTTTGCCCCAAATAAACTTTGGTACAAACTCTATGCCGATATCATGCCGCGCGTGTTGGATGTGATGCGTTCCAGGGGAAAAGAGAAAACGAAACAGGGGCTGGAATAGAATCGGCTGGACGTTAATTTTTTGGAGGCAAAATGACTGAGACAAAACACAACGACGAAGTACTTGCGATCATCAAGGCAGCTACGGAAGTACATCGCGAGTTGGGCTCAGGGTTTTTAGAGGCAGCGTATCAGGAGGCGATGGAGATCGAAGCTGACCTTATGGGTATTCCCTTTGTACCGCAGCAAAACCTGCAGGTTCAATATAAACAGCATCGCCTGAAAAAGAAATACGTTGCAGATATGATCTGCTTTGACAAAATCGTTGTCGAATTCAAAGTTCTGGATAAATTGACCGATAAAGAAGAATCTCAGATGGCCCACTATCTGAAGACTTCTGGGTATAAAACGGGTGTGTTGATCAACTTCGGCAGTCACCCGAATCTCGAATGGAAACAATTTGCAGATTAAACTTTCATGCAGTTTTGTGTTTTTATGGATCATAAAGGAGACCAATGAAAACCATTCCCCGATTGAATTTTGCCCACCTTCCCACACCGATCGAAGAACTTCCTCATTTAACCGCACAACTTGGCGGACCGCGGATTTTGGTCAAGCGCGATGACCAGACCGGGCTGGCTTTTGGCGGAAACAAAACCCGCAAATTGGAATTCCTCGTTGCGGAGGCACAGGAGCAGGGAGCCGATCTGCTGATTTCGGCTGGGGCAATACAATCAAACCATTGCCGCCAAACCGCTGCAGCGGCGGCCCGTTTCGGTTTTGACTGTACCTTGGTGCTGACAGGTGAACGGCCAGCGCAGTCTTCTGCTAATTTTCTTTTGGATCAACTTTTTGGTGCGGAGATCATCACTGTGCCAGACCGCAAGGACCGTGACCGCATTTTACAGGAAACGTTCGATGCAGCCCTTGCTGCGGGCCGTAAACCCTATCTTGTTCCCTATGGCGGGTCGAGTGTCACTGGGGCGATGGCCTATACCTTCGCCGTGCAGGAATTCATGGAGCAAAACCGCAAAGTGGATTGGATCGTCTTCGGCACTTCTTCAGGCGGAACCCATGCGGGGTTTGTGCTGGGCCAAAGGCTGTTTGGCTTCAAGGGGCGAATTCTGGGGATCAGCATTGATGAGCCAGAGGCGGAACTTAAGGCACACGTCTCTGCGCTGGCTTCAGATGCCAGTGAGAAACTCGGTGAGCGGATCAATTTCAGCCATGACGATGTGTTGGCGACTGAAAATTATTGCCAGGCGGGGTATGGTGTTTTTGGAGAAGGGGAGCGTGAGGCGATCAAATTATTTGCCAGCGCTGAAGGTCTGCTGTTGGACCCCGTCTACACAGGCCGTGCCGCCGCTGGAATGATCGACTTGATCCGAAGGGGATTTTTCAAAAAGGATGAAACCATCCTGTTCTGGCACACAGGCGGCCAGCCCGCACTGTTTGCGGATAAATATTCTCAAGACGTTGTTGGAAAACTACCTACCTGACAGTTTTAGTTAATGAACACATTTGAACCACGGAGACACCGAGGCACGGAGTTTTTTGATGGTTTTCTCTGTGTCTCCGTGCCTCAGTGGTTAGTCTTTTTCTTGTTGCACGGGTCAAAAAAACAAACTGTCGGGTGGCTAGTTGGAAAATAGAGAAATGGTAAAGGCAGCCGCTGTAGAAAGCGGCTGCCTCTTTTTTACTTCTGACTATTCTCTATATATTATTCCACACACACCCGCGTCAATGAACTTCCAGCGTCTAATTCACAGCCTTCGGGGTTGATCTGCTCGCGCAGGTAATCGTCGTAGAGTTTGCTCATGGTCACCAACTCCCAACTGTTTTCTTTCAACCACGGAAACACTTGTACGCTTGATTTGTAATCCTGCGTACGGATGTGCATTTGCACAATGTCGCCGCCCTTGCCTTTTTGAATCGCACGGGTCACGATGTCAGGTTCGCCGCCGCCGCCGATGGAGAACATCGCCGCCACCAATCCGCGTTCCTGGCAGAGTACATCCATGGTGTAGCTGATGATGTCGTAAGGCGGGCGCACGAATCGCACGGTGTATTCCATGCCCAGCACCTGATTCAAGGCTGCATGCCATTTGTCGTAATCCATCAACGCAGTGGCAGGTGACATGACGCCGAGGTTGACATGGTCAAAGGTGTGGTAACCGATCTCGTGTCCCTTTTCGACCAGACGCTTCCAGATACCTGAATCCTGTTCTTCCAAATTGAGCAGTTTCGACCCGACGGGAAAGAAGGTCACTTTGAAATCGGGGAATTCGTTCAACAACTCTTCAAGGTCCTGCATTTTGTTCAGCAGATAGCAATCGTCGTATGTGAACGCCATGCGCTTAAATTTGCGGCTGCCGCTCCAAATAAGCGGCGCGGTGAAATTGGGTTCGTCTTCCTGTGGCGGGATGAATTTGCCCGCCGAAATGCCGAGCAATGCCGCTCCGCCCAGCTTCAAAAAGTCTCTGCGTGAAATGCTAGTCATGCGAAGCCTTTGTCCAAGCTTTGCGGCCCAATGTGGCAATTGCGATTCCCACCCAGGCGATGTTCAAGCCTGCCGATGGGTAGGCACGCAGATAGAAAGTATTAATGATCAGAAACGTGCCCGCAACGATATTCAAGCCCTGATACAACCACGAATCACCCTCCACTTTTTTTGCAGAGATCAACCCGTAGGCAACGAGATATAAAATTGTCCCAGCCCAGCCGAGGATATCAATAATTGTTTTTTCCATGGTTACTCATTTGACGTGGTGTAACGCGTTCTGCTGCTATTCCAAAACTTCCACGCTCATGCCAACCTTGACCACACCTTCGTTCAGCGGAATGACATTTACGCCGAAGATGGCGCCCAACTCCTGCATTCGATAGGAACTCAGGGTCTTGAGCGGTTCCTTGCTTTTGGCAAGGGTGTCTTTGTCGATGGTTGTCACGACACAGCGGGCACAGGGTTTCACAAGCGCCATTTCCACGCCGCCGATGCGAATGCGCTTCCAGGTCTCTTCTGCAAACGGTTCGCAGCCTTTGACCACAATGTTCGGGCGGAAGCGATTCATCGGGACCGCCGAGTCAAGTTTCGAGTTTAAGTCTTGAAGCGATTCTTCGGAGATGATCAGGATCGGGTAGCCGTCGGCAAATCCAGTATGGTCATCGGCGTGGATGGCATATTCTGGATTCAATTTTCTTTTGAAGCCGTCAGCCACGTGAACGAGCCGCACCGAAACACCGAGCCAATCTGAAAGCCACTGTGCAGATTCTTCGCCCTGATCGATGGCACTGACATCCTTGCTTTTCCAAACCTCAACAGGGGTCGGTGTGCCTGTGCTTTGAATCCCGAACTGCAGCGAATCAAAATTCGGTGCAGAAAGTGTGACCATGCCGTTTTTTACGGTGGGTGTCACCAGTGCCAGGCGCGGATACTCGCGTTGGGTGAGAAACTTTCCAGAGGGGGTGACTACCATCATGCGGCGGTCGTTGGCAAGCCCCATGCGTTCCACCTGCGATTCGGCAACGTCAAATCCGCGGCAGGCTTTGATGGGGTAATACGTGAGATTGGAGAGTTGGATCATGCGCGCAATTTTACTCGAACATCCACAGCCACCGCGCCTTTGGGCAGCACCCGCAACGGGTTGATCTCGATCTCGCTCACGGTTTCCTGCTCCATCGCAAGCTGTGAAAGTTTGATGAGGACATCGATGACAGACTCTTCGTCAACAGCCGATATGCTGCGAAAGCCTTTCAGCTTTCTACCTGCCCAAGTCTCGCGGATCATTTTCCGCGCCTCGGCCTGATTCAGCGGTGCTAAAGCAAACGCCACATCTTTGAGACCTTCCACTTCGATGCCGCCTGAACCGAACATCATGAGCGGCCCAAACAGCGGATCGCGCACCATGCCGATGATGACCTCCTGCCCTTCGGGGATCTGCCGCTGCAAATGAACCCCGTCAATTTTCGCCGCTGGCATTGCGGATTTAATTCGCTCCATCATTTGCGTATAGGCACTTAATAACGTTTGAGGGGTTGTGAGGTTGAGTAAAACTCCGCCGACATCGGATTTGTGCAAAATATCGGGCGAGGCGATCTTCATCACCACGGGGAAGCCAAGTTCGTCTGCGATGGCGGCGGCTTCGTTTTCGTTCCGCGCCAGTTTGATCGGCGTGGTTGGAATGCCGTAGGCAGAGACTAATTCATCAGCAGATAAATTAACCACGGAGGCGCCGAGACGCGGGGTTTTTAATTCTCTGTGCCTCTGTGCCTCCGTGGTGAAAAACTCTGCCCGTTTTGCCAGCGCTCCCAATGCCGAAGCGGCCCGTTCTGGAAAAGGATATGTTGGAATGTTTGCGCGTTGAAATGTTTTTCTGGCTTCTTCTACAAGCGTTGAACCCATCAAGGCAACGACAACAGGTTTTTCGAAATTGCCAATTACCTCAATAATTTTTTTCGCCACTTCTTCGGTTTTATACATCGGCGGCGGGGGCAGGATGACGAGCACGCCGTCTACGGTTTCATCTTGCAGGAGAAGATTCAAGCAGGTGGCGTAGGCATCGGGTGAGGCAGAGGCGAGCATATCCACAGGGTTGTGGACACTGGCAGAGGGGGGCAGGGAGCTCGTCAAAGCCTTCAGCGTGGACTCTGTTAATTGAGACAGGAGCAGGCCGTTCGTTTCGAGAGAATCGGCGGCGATGACGCCTGGTCCGCCTGCGTTGGTTAATATCGCCATGCGTTTCCCGCGCGGCAGGGGGCAATTTTCCAAAGCCTGTGCCCAGTCGAACATCTGCTCGGCGGTGTCGGCGCGGAGGACGCCTGCTTTGGCAAAGGCAGCATCGAAGGCTGCTTCGGAGCCAGCCAGCGCGCCCGTGTGTGAGGCCGCAGCTTTTTGACCCGCTTCGAAGCGGCCGACCTTCAACGCAATGACAGGTTTGTGCCTGGTGACTTCGCTTGCGGCTTGCACGAATTTCACCCCGTTTGAAACGCTTTCCATGTACAACGCGATGACCTTGGTGTGCTCATCATTGGCAACTGCAGGGAGAACATCGGTCTCGTTGACATCGGCCTGATTGCCGAGGCTGACGATCTGCGAAAAGCCGAAGCCCTGTTCACGCGCCCAGTCAATGATGGCGGCGCAAAACGCGCCCGAATGCGAAACGAAAGCAATGCCGCCCTTCACGGGCATGGGCGGCTGCAAAAAAGTTGTATCCAATGGCAGGTGTGTATCGAGGGTGCCAATACAGTTGGGGCCGAGCAGGCGTACGCCGTGTTTGCGGGCAAGCTCCACACATTGCGCTTCGAGCGCGGCACCTTCTGCGCCAACCTCGCGAAAACCAGATGACACAATGATGGCAGCCTTGATCCCGCGCCTGGCGCAGTCTTCGATCGTTTGCGGTGTGGATTGGGTCGGGACAATGAGGATCGCAAGGTCAACAGGATCGGGAACCTCGTTCAGACTCAGAAGCAGCGGGTGCCCGAACAATTCGCCTTTTTTCTGGCTGACGAAATGGATCGCGCCCCGATATTTGCTTTCGATCAAATTCCGCGCGACCCCATACCCCAATTTTTCAGGTGATGTGGATGCACCAACGACGACAACGCCGCGCGGATTGAAAAAGGGAGTGAGGGATTTATCCATTGGAAGGTTATGCCATGCTCATGGTGTTGTCTTTTGGGCCAAAATATCTATGATCCAGTTCATGAAATCTGGCGCACCCATGTTGGGGAAGTTGCGCGTCAGCCACGGCTTGGTGAGGCTGGTGGATGCCCCGTAATAGATCGGTGCCAGTGCAGCCTCTTCCACAACCAGAATGTGCTCGGCTTGTGCGTAAAGCCTCTGGCGCTCTTCGGGGTCATTGATCTGGGAGGCCATCAATGTCAGGTTGTCGAACTCATCATTTGGCAGAATGGCGGTGCAGGTTTCATCGGCGCAATTGCGGCGCACGAGGTTCGTGCCAGTTTCAGAATTAAAGAGGACGTGAAGGAAATCGTTTTGGTCGGGGTAGTCGGCGCACCATGCCCATTGGAACATGCTGAACGCATCTTTGATAGGGTTGTCTTTGGCAATGCTGCTCTGAAACTCTGCAGTTTCCACTGTCTTGGTCGTAACGGTCACGCCGAGGATGTCGTTCCAATTCTTGATGGCTATATCGGAGGCAGAGTTGTTGAGCCCGTTCAGTTGTCCCATCACAAGCGGGTACGCAGAGTTGAAATCGGCAATCGTAAATCCGCGCTCGTCAAGATATTCCTGGAAGAGTTGTTTGGCGAGGTCTGCATCGAAGCCCTGCCCAACGCCTGGGTCTGTTACGGCCCCGAAAATTCCTGGAGGTGCAAAGGTGAAGGCGGGGCTATTGCCCACTTTGAGCATCTCCACGATCTCCTGTCGGTTCACAGCAGCGGAGAATGCACGCCGCACACGTGGGTCGTCGAAGGGCGGTTTCGTATTCGTAAAACCGAAATAACGTACACACAGGTTGGAATGGCTGCTTAATTCATTGGCAAGTGTTGGGTCACTTTTCACTTCCTGAAGGATGTTGCTCCGCAAGCCGCCGAGGGTGTCGATTTGATTGTCGCGATACAGTTTTAGCGCAATTTCTCCATCCTGAACCAGAATCTCCTCCACGCGTTCGATCTGGATTTTATCCGCTTCTGGCCAGAGGGGATTCTTGAGTAGGGTGATGCCTTTTCCCTTTTCCCATGAAGCCAGCACGAAGGGGCCGTTGGTGACGATGTTCTCGGGGGCGATCCATTCCTTATCCCATTCTTCAATGGCCCAGCCAGGGACGGGGTAGCTGACGTCATAGGCGACGATGCTGGCAAAATAAGGCGCGGGTCTGTTGAGGGTGATCTCTAATGTCCACTCGTCGAGGGCTTTTACGCCGAGGTCGTCATCGGGTTGTTCCGCGTTTTTGATCTCATATAACAGAGCCGCCGATGTATTTTCGGAGGTGAGGGCATGGTGAATGCCGTAGACCACGTCATATGCATTGACAAAGCGTGGCGTGCCGTTGAAATCGGTCACCTGTGAGACGCTGTTTGTGGCGGCGTTATATTGCACCCAGGGGATGTCGTTTCTAAGGTGGAAGGTCCATGTGAGGCCGTCTTCGGAGGTTGTCCAACTGGCGGCGAGGTTGGGAAGCGGGGTATTGGTGCCAGACTCAAGACGGGTGAGGCCGATGAAGAGCTGCTCAACCTGATCCTGGTCTGAGGTGAGGCTGACAAGGGAAGGGTCAAGTGTGGGAGGTTCGAGGCCAAAGGGGTAACGAAGGGTGATCGGGTCTTCGGGCAGGATGACGGGAACGGTGGTGGCGGCTGGGGAGGTGGACGGCCTGATTGGGGTGGCTGTCAGGTTATTCGCGGCTGATCCACTGTCCGTTACGGGGGAGGCGGTTGGCGTCAGGTCCGATGCGGCGGGTTCTTCAGTCGCTTGAAGCGCGTTGATGGAGAGATATTCCTGTAGTGGGTCTGCGGCGACCGTGCGCGGATAAAAGACGAAGATGGTGATCACTAAAAACGTGATGGCAAGCCCGGGCCCAAAGCAAAGTTTTGGAATGAGGTTTTCGCCATAGCTGATGATGGGAATGGCGCTTTCGTTGTAATACATTAAACCATCGAGGGCGAGGCCGAGGATGAAAATGTAAAGCACGATGAAAAAGTATTCAAGGTAAACCGTGCCGCCAGCAGCGATGGAACCGCGCAGCCCCACGTGTGTGATGGCTACCACGAAAAAGAGCGCGGCTGCGTTGGAGAGGGCGCTGTACGCTGAATCGAGTTTGACGATGAGGCTTCCAAACATAAGCCCCGCCACCACGATGATCGTGATGCAGAATGCAATGATGGGGGAGAGCAGGTTTCTGCTGGCACTGATGTTGAAGGTGAGTGTGGGCAGGTTGTTTCTTTGGATGTGGGTTTGACTGCCAAAATTTGTGTTGAACTGCTGAAGTTGATAGCTGAAGAAACTACGTTGGATGTTCCAATCTGGAATGTTGATCTGGGGAGAAAGACCGGGCAGGGACGAGGGGGCGACGAAATCGTAGCTTTCGAAATCTGGGACCAGTACGATGTTCTGGTCGAGATACTGCGGTGATATGCGGATCTGAATATTGGCCTGATCGAGCGGATATTGGGCCGTGTTGTAGGCTTGATGCAGTGTGGTGGTGAAGAACCAGCCGACGATCTCGGAATCGGCGCGTTGGAAGCGATAACTTTCTTCAAATGCCGTTGCCCCTGTGTCGTCGGGAAATTCAACGCCTTGAATGAATTCATGCTCCAGATGTTCCATGAAGTTGGGCGGGAGTTCCTTGGGGTATTTTTGCCACAGGTACCCCGAGATCACAGCTTCGTTGGGCTGGATCTGTATATTCTGCACGAGGACCCCGGTGGGGATGCGCAGGGCAATGGGGCGGCCGTTTATTGTTGCGGTCTCGTCCACGGATTTCAGGCTTTCATTCACAACCGAGGTGCTGACCAGGATATTTTTTGATGCGGTAATGTTGGAGGGATTCGTGTTGACGATTTGCCACATCCACATGACGCCGCTGAGAAGAACGAAGGTGCTCCAGCCAACGACGATCCAGAGATTACGCACTGCACCTTCATCCACTCGAAAGATCAGCAACGCCAGAGAAATGAGGGCAGTCATAATCATAATGCTTAACCATATCTGTGTGCGCAGAAGTTCTTCCGGCGGGGCTTCAAACACATTGTCGCTGATGGTGACCGCGATCGACCAGCCTTCGGCTATCAGTGGTTTGAAGAATGTCCATGCGGTGCTGTTCAAGTTGACGGTGGGTTTGCGCTGCAGGTAAAAATCTTCGCCACTGATGGCGCGGTCTGCGGCGGCGCTTAACTCGGTGTCGCCCACCAGTTCCGCCACCTCATACAGGGTCTTGTTGATGTATTCTGCCTTGGGGTGGACAACGATGTACCCGGCGCTTTCGATCAGGGTAGTGTACCCATCTTCGCCGATGTCTATCGAGCGGATAAAGTTTTTCATCGTCTCGACGGAGTGATCCACCCAAACGACTCCAACGGCTTCCTGCTGACCTGTTTGCGGGTTGGTTCTGTAAAAAGGGGTAATGTATTCGACCAACTCAGCCTGGGCGGTGATATCGTATTCGCTGGCGTACCAATAGGCACCGTCTTCAAGGGCGCTATAGAACCATTCGTTATCCTGTGTGGCTCTGTCACTGTAATCGTAGTCTGTTTCCACCTGGGCGCGGGTGAAGTTCCCGAACTCGTTTTTGAAATAGTAGGGCGCAAATAATTTCAGGTCTGATTTATATACATACGGGAGAAAGGCAACACCCATTCCAAAAAAATTGGGATGCGCATCCAGTTCATCGCGCAGGCGGCCGGTGATCTCCGTGTAGGCCAGTGTGCCATCGGAAATTTCACCTGCGATCGTTTCGGCGATGGTCATTTGCAGGTTCATTTCTGCGTTGACCTCGGTTGCGACCCGTTCAGCTTGATCGCTGCCAAATTCAAAAGATGCCTGCTGGCGCTGATCTTGATCCTGGCTGGTGCGCCAGGAAAGTGCCCCCGTTCCGATCACCCCGATCAAACAAAGCAAACTGACCAATGGAAAATAGACCTTGCGAACAAAAGCGGCTATGTTTGGCATCCTGCTCTCCCTGTTTGCGTAAAATTCTTTTTGTGTTTCGGGCGATTAAACCATAGATGGGTGTGAAAGGGACTTCGATTTCACCGGTTTACTAATCTGTAAGTTGATTCAACAGAAACAGGGATGCGATGCCCGCATCCCTGTTTCTGTTGAAAATAGTTTTACCGCTTTGTTAAATACCCAGCCTTGCCCGCATTTCCTCCACACCGGCTTTTGCGGCTTCAAGGCTTGTATTCGTCGCGGCCCGGTACAATTTGATGGCTTCGAGCATGTTGTTTGCCTTTAGCGCTGCGATCACTTTCGGGTCGTCGCTCAGGCGGGTATCTTCCACAAACGTAACATTCAAATGCTTGTAGAGAAATTCCAGGCGGGCTTCCAGTCTGCTGATGCGCCCTTTAAGGAGGGCGATCTCCTCTTGTTCCAAAGTTGCCATGATATGCCTCCATCAAAAGATTTTGATCGGATTATAGCCATACGGCTGGGCGTGCATATCAAACGCAGGTACTATGCGGCTTTACCAGTGATTCTCGAGGAAGGCGCGCCAACTCACGCTCTCGGCGATGCTGGCCAGTTTTTGAACTTTCAATACGTCGCCATTTGCATCATCGAGAATTTTGAGGAAGAGCCCTTCGAGTTCCTTCACCTTCATGTGTTGATAGGTCTGGTAAACCTGCGCCTGGACCTCGGCGGGGTACTCTGCCTTGATCCTGCGCGATATGGTTCTCTCTGAAATGGTTTCCGTCCATTTGAGGTGGATCAGGGCTCCCACAACCAGCAACAGGGCAATGACCGTA
Source organism: Anaerolineales bacterium (assembly GCA_035339375.1). Classification (GTDB taxonomy): domain Bacteria; phylum Chloroflexota; class Anaerolineae; order Anaerolineales; family Villigracilaceae; genus Villigracilis. The sequence continues at coordinate 37,149 of DAOQID010000023.1, forward strand.
AGCGTGCCAAGAATCATGGAGATCATTTTTACCTCGCGATCTTTTCCAAATTCATTGTAGCAAGGCTGGGATACGCTTTCAAGTGCGGACCGTGCTAGTCGTCCTTGTGTTTGACCAGTTCATTGACTGATTTGTGCGTGGCGAGCCATTCGGCGCGGCGTTTGAAGAGCGGAGGCACGGCGGTGTTGGCTTCGTCAATCAGTTGACGGATGTCTGCTGTGAGCAGTTGACCTCCGTCCACGAGGATGTTGCCTGCGACCATGGTCATGTCCACGTCGCCGCCTCTGACAGCGTGGACAATGTTGTGGTGCAGGTTGCCAGCCGTCCCTGAGAGGAGAGGCGTGAGGCGCGGTGTGTCGGTGCGGACGGCGATCAAATCCGCTTGTTTGCCGATCTCGATCGAGCCGATCTCCGAATCCAGACCGATGGCACGCGCGCCG
>DAOQID010000023.1:37688-38912 GCA_035339375.1 Anaerolineales bacterium
GCATCGAGCAAGCCGAACTTTTCAAGCGCTTCAATGGGACGGATGTTGTAACGACGCGCGGTTTCTTCCACATCGAATTTGCTTTCGTTGCTGTGGGTGTGAAAGCCCGTTTGATATTCCTTCGCCATCGCGGTGACTCGCCCCCAGGCTTCGGGCGTGGCGTAGAACATGTGCTCCAAGCCGACCCAGACCTGCACGCGACCATCCGCGCCGCCGTGCCATTTTTGGATGAGCGCTTCGTTGGTCTTGAGCGTTTCAAAATAATCGTGGTCGGGATGCTCCGCCACATACGGCACCAGCACCGCGCGGATTCCCAACTGTGCCGCGGCGTTCGCGCTGCCATGCATGTGACGCCACATGTCCACGACGGTGGTCGTGCCGCACAGCAAGGATTCGGCATAACACAGGAACGAAGCGATCTCCGCTTCACGCTCGTTGACCACACGATGCATCGGGTCAATGAACTGCTGCAGCCATTCCCACACGGGCAGACCTTCTGCCGTGCCGCGCAGGAGACCTGAATGCATGTGCGTGTTGACCAGCCCTGGCATGAGCAGACGATTCTCCAGACGCTTCACTTCGACAACGGGGTTGGCGGCCATGACCGCATCCGCCTGTCCCACGGACTGAATCCTGCCATCCGCGCCGATAAGCACAGCGCCGTTTTGCAGGACGGTGTTGTTTGAATCCATCAAAACCAGATGGTCTGCGTGAAGAATGATTGGGTTCATGGGGTCTCCGTTAAAAATGTAGGGGCACGACTGCCCCTACCGAATTTATTCTTTTCCTTCGGCGGCGTTTCGGACATCCTTCAACACGCCATCCTGGTCGCATTTTGCCAATTCATCGAACAATCGCAGCACGGACTTGACGATTCCCGCATGCGGCGCAATCTTCCGCGCCTTGCGGAAGGTTTCAATGGCATCGTCCACCGTAGGGGCGACCCGCCCAGCGCTGACTGTGGACTTGTCAGGCGGGACAATTTTGCCATCGTTCGTCTCGGTTGGCATTGACGGGTCGCCCCTACCCGCCAAAATTAACCCACAAATCGCCAACCCCTTCGCATCCAGCGCGGAATAATACTCCGCCGTCTTGGACAGAATCTCATCCGCCTGCCCGATCGCGCGGACAAAGGCTCCCCGTGCCGCGACCTCATCCCCCTGCCGCAAGGCGATGATTCCGTGCAGGGCGCTGGCATTGTGATTGTTTTCTGGCACATCATAT